>CAMFSS010000115.1 GCA_945983195.1 uncultured Prevotellaceae bacterium
GACACAACTTCGCCCGACAGTGTGACTTCCACAAACTTTGCAAACTGCTCCATAGTGATGCCGAATCGGGCAAGCAGGTCGCGGCGCGGGCTGATGTGCAGTTGCGGACGTGCAACTTGCTGCTCCACGTTAACATCGACTACTCCGGGGATTGACGATATGCTGCCTTTCACGCTATTGCCGAGGCGATAGAGAGTGTTAAGGTCGTCGCCGAAGATTTTTATTGCTATCTGAGCCTTAGCACCCGAAATCATCGCGTCGATACGGTGCGATATAGGCTGTCCGATCTCGATGTTGGCACCCGGAATCAGCGCAAGTTTCTCACGAAGTTCCTGAATTACTTCCGACTTTGAGCGGTCGGTAAGCTCGTATGGTGCTTCAATCTCCGAGGCGTTAACGCCGAGCGAGTGTTCGGCAAGTTCGGCACGTCCGGTCTTGCGTGAAAGGCACTTAATTTCAGGAACGGAAAGAATCAGCTTTTCAGCCTCACGGGCTATGCGGTCGGACTCTTCGAGCGACACACCCGGCATCAGACTCACGTTGATGGTGAATGAGCCTTCATTGAATGGTGGCAAGAAGCTGCGTCCGAGTGTGCTGAGAATGATGAGTGCGACAACAAGCAGACCACCAGTGGCAGATAGAATAGTTTTCTTATGTGCGAAAGCGAGATTGAGAAGTTTCAGATATCCGGCTTTCATCTTGCGCATTACTGCCGATTCCTTTCCGCTCTCTTTCGCATTTCCGAGCAGAATGCTGCACAGCACAGGCGTGACGGTGAGTGCAACGAACGTTGATGCCATAAGTGCCACAATGAATGCAATGCCGAGCGGAATGAGCAGTCGGCCTTCCATTCCACTAAGGAAGAATAGCGGAGTGAAACTGGCAATGATGATGAGCGACGAATTGAAGATAGGCATTCGCACTTCCTTCGATGCCTCATACACCACATGCAGAACAGTCTTTCTTTGTTCTTTAGGAAGTTGCCTGTTCTCAAGCAGCCGCTTGTGGACATTTTCCACATCGACAATTGCATCGTCGACAAGTGAGCCGATTGCAATGGCAAGACCGCCGAGAATCATCGTGTTGATGGTGTAGTCGAACAGATGCAGAATAATGATTGCCACTATCACCGATAGGGGCAGTGCCATGAGTGAAATGAATGTGGTTCGCACATTCATAAGGAAGATGAACAGCACAATAGCCACACAGATGCCACCCTCGATGAGCGATTGGCGGATATTGCCTATTGAGCTGTTGATGAAGTCGCTTTGCCGGAAAGTGTCGGTTGAGATTCGCAAGTCATTCGGCAGATTCTTCTTCATTTCATCAAGTGCTCGGGTCACATTGTCGGTTATAGTGTTGGTGTCGGCTTTGGGCTGCTTTGTGATTGTGAGCAGTACAGCCGGTTTCACGTTCTCCGATGCAAGACCGAGTTTTGGCGATTTTGTGCCGAGTTCCACTCTGGCAATATCGCTTAGCAGCACTGTGCCTCGCTCATCTGAGCGTACCACGGTGTTGGCAATATCGTTGAGGCAAGTGGTGTTGATGTTGCCCTTAATTATGTATTCGTTGCCGTATTCATAGAGTATGCCACCGCCCACGTTGTTGTTCACATTGCTTGCGGCATTCTGCACCTCCTCTATGCTCACGTCGAAGTGCTTCATGCGGTCGAGGTCGAGCAGAATCTGATATTCCTTAATTCCACCGCCAATCACCTGCACTTCGGCAATTCCACCAAGCGACAGCAGTCGCGGACGCATGGTGCGGTCGGCAATCGTGCGGAGGTTGTAGAGTGATGTGCTGTCGGCAGTAAGACCCACAATCAGCATTTCGCCGAGAATCGACGATTGCGGGCCCAGCACAGGCTCTTTCACCCCATTGGGAAACTGGTTGGCTACTGTGAGCAGTTTTTCTGAAACGATCTGGCGGTCGCGGTAGATGTCGGTGTCCCAGTCAAATTCTACCCACACCACAGAGAATCCGGTCGACGACGATGAGCGCACGCGGCGCACACCCGTAGCACCGTTCATCACGGTTTCTATTGGGAATGTCACTGTTCGCTCAATCTCTTCAGGTGCATAACCCGGAGCTTCGGTCATCACCACCACTGTGGGAGCGTTGAGGTCGGGAAACACGTCTATGTCTGATTTCAGCACATAGTATGAGCCGCCCGACAGCAGAAACAGAATCATCACAATAATCAGGATTCTGTTGTGCAGTGCAAAGTTTATAGTCTTGTTAAGCATAGCAGCAATTGTGTTTAGTGGTTGTGGTCATGTCCGGGAACGGCACCTGCATTCGATGCCATCTTAATCATCATTGCACCGGTGGTGACGAGCTCGTCACCTTCCTTGAGGCCTTGCAGCACCTCTACTGCCTCTCCGTTGTTCATGCCGAGTGTCACAGGCTGCTTCATGTAGCAATCTTCATCGACACGCACAAACACGAAGTAGTTGCCCGACTCTTCAGTTATAGCCTCAAGTGGTGCTACAATGCAGCCATGCTTTTCGGCTCCGAGCAGGAACACTTCGGCAAACGAACCCGGAACGACCTTGCCGTCGTTGACAAACTCAAAGCATACAGGAATATAGCCCGGAGTGGCTGTAGCGGCAATCGACGACGATACGCGACGGCCATTCATCTGGCGAATGTCAAATGCCGTGTCGCTATACGACGGCTTGAACATTGCCGATGTGAACAGTGGCAGAGCCGATGCATATCGCTCCGGCAGGTCGGCACGGAGTATGAGGCGTGCGTTCTTCGAAACCACTGCAATAGGGGCACCGGTTTCAACATAGTCGCCATCGGCTACGAGCAGGGTGGTTATTGTTCCTGCAATCGGACTGCCGACAGTGCTGCCCGACGCGGTGTGGCTGTTATAGGCAATTGCAGCTTTTTCGAATGCCTCTTTAGCGGCATTGTATTCCTTTTGCGTAACTATTTTCTCCTTGTAGAGCGGTGTGATGCGCTCAAGTTCACGGCGAGCCGTCTCGTAGGTGATTCGGGCGTTCTCGTTCTCATCGCCACCCACTATGTTTTGGGCAGATATATTGCCAAGAGATCCGCCCTGATTGACTTGAGAGCCTACAATTGCAGTGCGTGCAAGTCGAATAATTCCCGATGAGCGTGCAATCACTGTCACTTGGTCGCCTTGTGCGGGTGCTATTTGCCCTGAAACGCGTACCACCTCATTGAAGTCGGTTTTTGCCACCTTCGTTGTTGTCACTCCGAATCGTTCAGCCTGTTCGTGTGAGAATTCAATTTCGCCATCGGCATGTTCGTGTCCGTGTTCGTGCTCGCCCTCATGATGCTCGTGTTCGCCCTCATGATGTTCGTGTTCATGCTCGCCGGCAGAGTGGCTGCCTCCGCATGCAAATAGGGCAGGCATCATTGACAATGCTGCAAAAATTGCAAGATAATTGATTTTCATAAGTTCCTATGAGATTTTTTAGTTAATATTTCTGTTTATGTATATGAATTGCAGGCACACTGCCATTGAATCGGCGTGTACCCAAATATATTGAAAAAGCACAGTGTGTGAGTGTCTTTTAGAGGCAAGAAGGTGGCGCACGAAGCCCCTGAGAGTAATATTTAAGGCTTGATAGCGAGCCTATTGTCTTTGAAATAAAGTGCGCAGGGTGTTTTTCGGCGAAAAGTTCGCTTATGGAGTTGCTCATTATGCCAACGAAAAGCAATGAGAAACACAATTCCACATTCTGAAGATTTGTCGGGCGTGAGGCCTGCTGAGTGCTTAGCTTGAGTGTGCAGCATCCGTCGTCGCTGTGATGTTCTGTACTGTGGTGATTGCAGTTGTGATGCAGGCAAATGTCGTCGTGATTATCATCTGAAGCGTCAGTATCAGCCTCGTAGACGACAACACTGCCGTCAATGTCGTGATGGTGGAATTGCAGCACCGAGCTGAATAAGAACACAGCCACCATGCAAATTGATACTATGGAAAACCACTGCTTCATCGACCGACAAAATTACAATCATTTCGCCAATTCTCCAAAAAAATGACCCGCAGAATACTCATTCAGAAACAAAATGCATCATTTGTATTGTATTTGTATTGTGGGGTGGGGCTTTATCGGTGGCAGAATCGTGCAAATTTGCACCATTCGCAATATTTGGTGTTTTCGGTCTGTTTGAACGGCTCATCTGCGCTGAACATATCATTGAGCGTAGCGTTGAGCAGGGTGATGAATTTAGCGTTGATTGTGTTGTAGTCGGTTATGGTTTCCTTGCCGACGCTGAAGCCCGAATCCTTCATGTGCTGCACCGTGTAGATGACCGGCTGGATTGGAGTGTTGCCCAATCCTTTGTCGTGGGCAAATACGTTGCAGTAGAGCATTATTTGCAGCATTGCCTTGCACCGCTTGCCGCTGCGGTCAACAAACATATTATTCACACCCGATGCTGAGGTGGCGTCTTTTCCAGTCTTATAGTCAACTATGCGTAGCAGCTCAGTGCCGTCGGGCTTGATGAGCCTGTCCACACGGTCGATAAATTGGCGTATGTTCACACCGTTCCATTGCACCGTCTGCTCTTCCTCACCTTGCTCGAATTCGAATGAGCCGAGCGACTTGTCGTAGTTGAGAATGCTGTTGACGAAAAAGTTGATTGCGTTGCTGATGATTTCTGTTTCACCCGTAGGCTCGTCATCGCCATGCGTGTAGTGCTTCTTGATGAAATGGTTAACATAGCCCGGTACAAGTTTACGCAGGCTTTCGATAGAAGCCTGTGTAATTACGCCGCGGCCATTATACAATTCATGCATCACATCGTGTACGATGGTTCCGAGTGTGCTTGCGTCCATAAACTCCTTCACATCGTCGGCGATACGCAAATCCTCCACTTTCTCGAAGTAGAATGCAAGTGGGCAGTTGATGTATTGGTTGATTGAGCTTGCCGAGAGGCAGTATTTCTTTTCGGGGTCGCGGTATCGGTTGAGGAGTCGCATTATGCGCTCGTTTTTTGTAACGCTTATTTCAAGGTCGCCTGGTGCTGTGATGCTGAAATCGAGCACTTTGTGATTCACGGTGGCTTGCGGATAGAGCGTGCGCAGTTGCCCGATGTAGCGTGAATACTCACCCGAGCCTATTGCTTGCCGGCGTGCATCATAGAGTAGATACACGTTTTTTGCACGGCTTATCAGGCGGTAGAAGTAGTAGGCGTACATGCAGTCCTGGAACTCTACTGTTGCCATTCCGAATCCGCGCCGCAGATTTGCAGGAATGAATGAACGCGAATAGTGCTTGCGTGGGAAAACGCGCTCGTTCATCGACAGAATGATGATGTTGTCGAAGTCGAGGCAGCGTGTTTCGAGAACGCCCATAATCTGCAATCCATGCAGAGGTTCTCCTTCGAATGCCACCGATACTGACGCTATCATGCGTCCAACGAGGTAGAAGAATGTGTTCTCGTTCATAGCGATGTCGTATTTCGCTATTGTTCCCGACAGCTCGGTCAGTCGGTCAATGAATTTTGCAATCATTCCCATCGACACCGATTCGCTGGCGATTCGGCAATCAGTCCGGCTTCCACAAACCGCAGTATGCGGTTGAGGAATGCTACAAGCATCTCGCCGGTGTAGGATGCCGGAATAGGCTGGAAAATTATTTCGAGCGATGCGCTGTTGCCGCTGCCTGCATTGTCCGCGTCATTCTGTTCGACAGTGCTGCATATTTCCTGAATCTTCGAGAATGCAACATAGAAGCGGCCGCTCACTGCCATATAGCGGCTCAAAGCGTCGCACTGCTTGGCGTTGACGAGGCGCATGAAAGGGTGGGAGAGTAGGTCTTTCACGTCCTCATGGAAGAAGATGAAATCGTTGCCACTGCGTCGCGACTGCTTGTGGAGGTGTGCAATGCGGTTCACGAGCACTGCTATGTCGGACAGTCGCAGTGGGTATCCCATTGTGATGTTTACGCCCGTGATGCGCTCGTTGAGCGAGTCGAGCAGAGGCATGAATAGCGCTTCATCGGGCAGCACGATAGCCGTGTTGATTGCATTCTGCTCATTGGTGATGGCTTCGGTGTCGATGAGCCGGTCGAGAATCTTCGATGTGTATTTTGCTTGAGCTATGTTGGACGGTAGTCCATTCAGTTTGATGGGGCAGAGTTAAGACTTGTTGGTAGTTTCGATGAGTGCCGTAGAATTGCAGTCCCAGTAAAAGTCGGCTATTCCTTTGTCGCGCAAAGCCTTGAATATCTTTATTTCCGATAGCGACAGCACATTAAAGCCAACAAATACATACTTTCGGTAGCGGAAATCCCCGGCTCCCATTGTGGTGACTGCATTGAGTGCTTCGCGGTAGATTCGGCCTGAGTAGGAGAACCCCTTCTCGCTAAGACGGCGGTTGAAGCTCTCGTAGAGCGGATACAGAGCGTCCCAAATCTCCATGAAACGCTCGGTCGACTTTGAACCGTAGACTTCGGGGTTGCGCCAGAACTTGTCGTCGGTTGCGCTCTGCTGCTCATCAGTACCGAAGTATTCTTTTATCACTTTCTGCTGCTCTTCGGTGAGAAAGTTTGAACGGATTAGCTTCAGATCGCGTATATTCTTGAACAGCTTTTGGGGGTCGGCAAGATATTTGTCGACGTCGTTGAAGTCGTTGAGTATGATGTCACCCCAGAATGTAAATCTCTCGAATGGCTCGTCACGGTCGCGCATGATACGCTGGTATTCCG
>CAMFSS010000116.1 GCA_945983195.1 uncultured Prevotellaceae bacterium
CACTCCCTTCGCGTGTGCATAGTCAATAACGGCCTTTATATCGAAATCGGGATACGGAGTTACGAAGTCAAACACATAGTCCTTCGTGTTGCCAAACCAATCCTCCCAACCGATGTTCCAGCCCTCAACGAGCACCTGGTCGAATCCGTGCAGTGCTGCAAAGTCAATGTATTTGCGCACGTTCTCATTTGTGGCACCGTGGCGGCCGTGAGGTTTGAGTTTGCTGTAGTCGTCTTTGCCAAGCTTCACCGAAGGAAGCTCCGAGGTGTATGACCATGCTTTTGCATCGGTAATCATTTCCCACCAAACACCTACGTATTTCACTGGCTTAATCCATGATGTATCGGCATATTTGCAAGGCTCATTGAGGTTGAGAATGAGCTTCTGTGCAAGCATGTCGCGGGCATCGTCACTCACCTTCACTGTGCGCCACGGTGTGGTGCACGGTGCCTGGCAGTGTGCCATGTTGCCCTGAGCATCAGGTGTAAGCCACGATGTGAAAATGAAGTTCTTGTCATCAAGCTCAAGGTGCATGCACGAGTAGTCCACGAGAGCTGCCTCGTGTATATTCACGTATAGACCTTCCACAGTCTTGAGTTGAAGCGAAGTCTGTACGCCTGTGGGTGAAAATTGTGTCTGCGAAGCGTTGCCACAGATTGCACCCTGCATTAAGCCGCGAATTTCCGAGAGCTTCGACTCTGTGTAGTCATACTCCTGAGTATCAAAGTCGCCGGCAATCCACCACGCTGTGTGGTCGCCTGTCCTCGCAAACTGCGCCTTTTCCTGCTTCACCACAAAGTACACAAGATTCTTCTGCTGTGGGAACTCGTAGCGGAAGCCTACGCCATAGTCGTACACACGGAAGCGGAGATTCATCAGTCGGTCGGTCGACGGCTGCTTCATTTCCACAAGCAGTTCATTATAATTGTTGCGGATTGTCTTTGTTTCTCCCCACACTGGAGTCCACGTTTCATCGAAATTTGAGGTTGAAGTGTTGACCACCTCAAAACCGTCCATTAGATTACTCTGTCCGTTTAGCTCCAAGCCAAGTGTGCTGGGCTTTATCACCTCTATTCCTTTGTATTTTACCTCATAGGTAGGAATACCTTTGCCGGTGAGTGTGAAATCAACGGTTACTTTTCCTTCAGGCGATGAAACACCTACCGCGTGTGACGCAAGGGCTGCAAGCAACAACGCACAGCCAAATACTGTTCTTTTCATGTATTGTTTCGTTTGTTTGTGTAAATTAATTAAGTATTTATTTGAGTAAAAATAAGTGCATACAATATTATTGTGAGGAATTTACACCCTCCTCATGATTTCTGCCCTCAAATTTACCTAAAAAATCGGACGCGACAAAAGAATATTCATAAAATATTACTTATTCAATTCATTTTGTCGCGTCCGAGCCTTCTTTTTGGTTAAACCTAATCTAATCCTTTTTATTATCCTTATTTACTCGACCTTAACCTACTTCGTCAGTTTCACTATTTTGCAGCCATGTGCCGGCAATGTCACGCTTAGTGTTTCCACTTCGCCTTCATCAGCGTGTTTCCACAAGTCGCGCGATTTCATCTTTCCCGTTATGCCTATCTCCGAGAGTTTAAGGCTGTAGGAAACCTGCTTTGTATCGCGGTTGAAGAAGCCTACCACATAGTCGCCATTCTTCATTTGTCCGTACCAGATGCAGTTTTTAGAGTCAATCAGGCTTTGCGACAATGGTTGTCCTACGAAGCCGTCTTTGTTCAGCGCAAGCATCTCCTCATTCTGGTAGAACTTCAAGTTGTCACCCATCGTAGTTGGCTGGTCGGCTACGGCAATCGGACCGCCTGCCATGAGTTGCAGCGAGATAACCGACTGCTTCTCCGAGTCGCCACTGAACGTATTAAGACGTGTGAAGTCACCATCGAGTATCACCTTCTCACGACCCGACACTTTCGCCCAATAGATAAAACCGTCGAACATATTGTTGCAATTGGGCCATGTGCCGTATGATACGCCTCGGCTGTTGTTCGAGAAATGATTCCATGTGCCGTTTCCGGTGTCGGCTACCACTCTGAACATATTGCCATATTTTGCCTCAAGCTCTGCCGAATTGAAGCAGTGTGGCATCACAAGCGAAGTGAACACCTTGTATTTGTTGGCGGCAGCGGCAATGTATTTCAACGCTGTTTCATAGCATTCACGTCCGTAGCCACGGCCTACTTTGCCCATTCCACGGTCGTTGCCGTCCTCATACCAGCTTAGAAAGTCCATGCGGATATAGTCCACTCCAAGTTCTGAATAGTATTTGAAGAAACCGTCGATATACTCCTTTGCTCCTATGTGCGAAGCTACTACCCAGCCAAACCACATGTCATTTGTTCCTGCATTTGTCACCTTGTCGCCCGTGCGGTAACGCAGGTCACCCACCTTGACACTGGTGCCGGGCACCGGCATTGCATCGCTGCAGTGTATCCACAGCGGATTGTCATACACACCAAGCTTCAAACCTTTTGCCTTGCACTTCTCTACAAGTTTTTTCAGCTTGATGCTTCCGTAATCGGTCATATAGGGTGTCGTACCATCGGAGAGCATCGAAATGAAACCGTCGGTGCACACCATGTCATATCCGTATGGCAGCAGGTTCTTCGACACGTAGTTGATGATTTCGTCCCACTGTGCCTCGGTCAGGTCTTGCTTGTGCTGTGTGTCTTGCCCCTGCTCGATTTTCCAGCAGTATTCATACACGCTCCAGTAAAGCGGGGCCTTCACATCACGCCGTGCTTCCTCTGCCGGTGTATCTGTTCCGGGCTTATCGTCCCCCGACCCGCCTTTGGGCTCGTCATTGCTCGAGCAGCCGCCTATGAGCAGTGCTGCTGCAAGCAATATTTTGTCGATGCTTAATATTCTCATTATTATGCGTGTTAATTATTTGTTTGTTGTGAAATGTTCTGTTCTTTTTCAAAAATTACCGGTGGCGCACCTTGTGGGTTCACACCTAAAGGCGCACCACCGGATTCCCATTAAAAAAACATTATTCCACGAAAGTTGCTTCAAATGTGCAGTTCATCAAGTCAAGCGTTAGCTTATACTTACCTGCCTCTATAATCTTCCACTTGTTGTCAGGGTCGCCGGCATAATAGAGGAATTTCTGCTTCACCATGCCGTTGTGGTCGATTTCTGTTCCGTTCACTTCAGGGCGTATGAATTTTGCTCCCCAGTCACGCTCAATGCAGAACTTAAATTCTCCTACATTCAATTCTCCTTCGTAAGTGAAGATATAGGCATTGTCAGCCGATTTCACCAGACCGATTGCTTCATCAAGGCTCCAGCCCTTTGGCGAAGCGTCGCCCACAATGTAGCGCACATCAGTATTAATGGTATCGGGCTTTTCACCTGCATATTCCACTGCGATTGTATCCTTCTCCATGTCGAGCGTCACATTATACACGCCTTCATCGTTGACACGCCACTTGGCATCTGGGTCGCCTGCATAGAATTCTATGCCGTTATCGGCTACGCCGTCTTTCGATATTGAGCAGCCTGCTGTCGTGGGGTGAATGAAAGCTGCTCCAAAGTCTTTCACCGTACCGAATTTCAAGTCACCATATCCAAGTGTCAATTGACCTGAATATATGTATTTGTTGTCAGCCGACACTGTGAGCAGCGGAGCAGCGTCAAGCGACCAGCCCGATTCAAGTGCATCACCTATGGCAAACACCATTTCAGCCTCTATCGGGTCATTCTCGCCCGGCTGTGGCTCTTCTGGAGCTTCCTTGAGCAATTGGGCTGCAATTGTCCAGTTTTGGAGGTCAAATGTCAGCTTATATGTTCCTGCTACGGTCACTTTCCACTTGTTGTCAGGACTTGTTGACTTGATGAACTCGCTCTCTGCAACGCCATCACGGTTGATTTCAATGCCATCAGCCGCCGGACGGATAAATTCTGCGTCCCAGCTTCCGGTAGTCATGCAGCACTTCATCTCACCCTTCTTCAGGTCGCCTTCGAAAGTGAAAATGTATTGGCTCTCTTTGTTGAGCTGAGTAGGTGCATCAATGTTCCAGCCATTCGGGGTAGCATCACCCACCATGTAAAGAGCTTCGGTCTCAATCGGATTTTTCGGCTCTTTCGGAACATCGCTCACATACTGGAACTCAGCCGTCCAGTTGCGGAGGTTGAAAATGAGCTTATAGATTGCCTCCTCTGTGACAACCCACTTCAAGTCGGGATCTCCGGCGTGCATCACGAATGTTTCAGCAGGGCGTCCGGCTTTCGACACCTCAAGCCCGGCTTCAGCGGGACGGATAAAGGGAGCGTCCCAACTGCCTGGTGTAAGGCACAGCTTCATTTCTCCGCGTGTCAGTTTGCCTTCATAGGTGAAAATCAGCGCATCTTCTTCAGTGGGAGTGAGTGCTGTGGGCGCATCAATGCTCCAGCCATTCGGTGTGGCATCACCCACCATATAGAGTGTCGAGGTCTTTATAGGAAGGTCTTCTTCTATGATTATCAAGTCCTTCTCACCCTCGCAGCTTGTGAGCGCTGCGGTGAGTGTGAGCGCTGCCAAGCCTAATATTTTAGAAATTGATTTCATAATCTTCAAAATATATAGTTTCTTGTGTGAGTGTATTTGTTTACTTGTTGTAGCCGTCATTCTGCTTCAATGCGTGATTGGCATTGAGAATGTCGCGCATAATCGGGAATATCTCAGTGTGCTTGTCGGCATCCGGTGTCTTGTCCCACCACGTACCGCTAGGGGGAATCTGCGGCTGCGCACTGCTAAGAACTGGCGGACCCACTCTGCCAGCAACTCCTTCTCTTGCAGAGTGGCACGTCCGTCGGGAGCATAGAGGTTGTCAACAAGCTTGTCGTCAGGATAGTTGCGCTTGCGCACTGAGTTAAGTAGCTGTGCTGCACCTCTTGTGTCACCGTTGCGCAACTTGCACTCGGCAAGTGAATAGATTATCTCCGGCAGACGGATTTCGCAGTAGTCCGACTCCATTTGACCCTCATCATCATCGGTGTAAAGCGGATATTTCACAAAGTGCCAGCCTGAGTTGTGGTCACCGTTAGGAAGGGTGCTGGTCTTGTCATCGGGCCACTGGTTGGGATCCATTCCCTGGAATTTGCCCACTGCATCGCGTATGTAGAGGTCGTAGGGCTGCTCCGGGGCACGCACCTTCATCACATTGCCATTGTCATCGGTATATTCAAGATAGCCGAAAAGGAACATTCCTTCACGCTTGCTGTTTCCGAGATTCTTGTAGAGCTTCATTCGGTAGTCACCGTCGTATTTGCGGAAATTCTGCACCGGCATGCCAAGTTCATAGCTGTAAAGCTGGCCGTTGAGGTCGTAGCTCGGCGATGCTGCATACTTCGTGTTATGGTCGCCGGCCTTTGCTTTCGAGTCCTTCAGATAGTAGCGTTCACGCGCCTGAACGCTCAACCTGTTGTTATCTCCCTGATATTGCATTTATGAGTAGCCTTGCGAGCCTGGGAATGCAAATATCACCTCATCACAAAGCTCGTTGTTCCAGTCAAATGGAGCATCCCATGTCTCAGCTATCTGATATGGGCCATATTCACCGTCAAGAATCTTCTGGGCGTATGTAGCACAGTCATTGTAGTGCTCCTCTCCGATGTAGACCTCCGCATTCAGATAAAGACGGACGAGCAGTGCTGCCGCACCGGCTTTGGTCCATTGTCCTTGCATTGTTCCGTTGCCGCCGAGGCTTCCTTTCTGTGCAAGCAGCTCAATTGATTCCTTAAGCTCGCTTTCAATGAAGTCGAATATCACCTTTGGCTCCACCTGACCTTCCGAATTCTTCGAAATGTCGTTGAAGCTCACTGCCAATGGCACATGGCGGAATGCGTCGAGCAGTCGGATGTAGAACCATGCACGCAGGGCACGGCACTGTGCCTTCAGGTTGTTGAACTCGTCTTGCGAGAATCCGAATTGGTCGGGAGAAAGCTTGTCGAGGTCTTCAATCACCACATTGCACTGCATGATTCCCTGGTAACAGCCGTTCCACTCGGTTTGTGCATCACCGCCGTCATCGACGTTCCATGTGTGGTAGTGAAGGCGGCGCCATTTGCCTCCGTCGTCCCACCAGCCGTCACGTGTTGGGGTAATTAGTTGGTCTGCCGTAAGCTCATTGAGCACATGGCGCGACTGTATGCTCCAAAAGGCATGCTCAAATGGGCGGAATGTGGCTGCAATCACATTCTTCTTTGTGTTATAGTAGTTCTGCGAACCTACCTGGTCATAGAGCGTTTCATCGAGATCCGTACAGCTTGTGAACAGCATAGAGGCAACGAAAGCTCCTGATATATATTTTAATAATTTCATAATGTAATTCCTTTTTTGTAAAATGATTGACTATGAATTAGAAATCAAGCTGTACGCCGAAAATCAACTGGCGTGTCGATGGATAGTAAGAGCGTGAGCCTGATGCTCCCGGATTAAGACCGTTCACCTGGTATGATGCCGGGTCTACTCCGCTGAACTTGGTGATGGTAAACACGTTCTTGGCTGTTCCATACACGCGGATTCTGTTGAGATATTTCCAATTTGTGTTCAGTGTGTAACCGATTGTCACCATGTCGAGTTTCAAGTAGTCACCGTTCTCAAGGAAATAGTCACAAACCACCGGGTTGGCGCTTGCTG
>CAMFSS010000117.1 GCA_945983195.1 uncultured Prevotellaceae bacterium
GGCATGCTTATAGAGAATTTGCTGGGGCATCATGGCGGGGGTGCTGATAATGCTTTTCACCATGCGGTAGGCATCGGAAGTAAGAGTAGGGAACTCGAGGTCGAATTTGATTTCAGGTTCGTTGATACCTCCGGTCACCTTCAGCAGGGCGTGAACTGGCACATTAGTTCGGTTCATGTCCTTGTCGGTCGAGAACGATTCGTCGAGGTCGGTCAGGTTTGCGTTGACCGAATACGATGCCGTCACATTGAGCTGGGCATTGAACGGGTCGCCATTGAACGTGATAAGGCTGCCATTCTGAATGGAGAATTCACGCACGATAATGTCTTGCAGGGTGAAGTTGTAGCTTCCTTTTTCGAGGGTGTATTTGCCAATCATTGTGAGCTTGTCGTCCTCGCTGCTGTAGTTCATTCGCAGGCTGCCTTGTCCGGTAGCCTTAATGCGGTCGCCGCCTATGGGGTCCATGACGAGAATCATTTGAGCCTGTGGCGTGATTTCAGCCATCAGGTTGATGTTGTAGCGAGTTGCTGAGCTTGATTCTGACTTATTCTGCCCATATTTCAGCTCGCGGACGATTTGAGGAATAGAGTCGGCTTCTTCCGGTGCTGTGGCTTTCTTGTGGGTGTCGACGAAAGTGATGAAATTGTATTCGGTAGCCAGCTCGGCATCGGAGAGTACGAATGTGAAGCGGCTGTTGGCAGTGGTGCTCATGTTTACGTCGATGTCGACTGAGCCAGGCTCACCTTTGACAAATGCGGCACCGTTGCCATATATTTTTCCATACCATCGTTCCGACAGTTCGGGTGTGACATTGTAGCACAGCAGATTGCGTGCATCAGTAATCTTGAAGTTGAACACGGCATCGTGGAAGAAATTGTGTGTCACCCAGCCGTCGAGCTTCGCCGAATGCCCTTCGATGTCGTGCAGGGTGATACCGTCGAGCATAATCACTCCCGGCTTTATGTGAATCGAGTCGCTTGCAGTGTAATAGGTGTTGGTGTAGTCAAGCTTCATCTTCAGCCGGTCGGCGAAAATGTCGCCATAGAGGTTGATTCGCTTGAAATTGCCATAGAGGCAAGCAAATCCCGAAGCTTCACCTTCGATGTCGCTGGTGAAGGCACTCATGAATGGCTTCATGAACTTTATGTTGACCTTTTGGGTTCGGAACTCGAAATAGAGCGAGTCCATTGTCGGGAAAATTGCCCCGGAAATGACCGATTTCAGCCCATTAGGCTGTGCGATGTCGGCATCAATGGTTACCGCCTTGGCATTGTTGTCCCAGCGGCTTACAATGTCGGTATTGCCCAATACGGCACCGTTGTATGCAAGCCCGTCGACGTGTAGCTTTGGAGTCGACAGCATAGGTTCCTGCGAATAGATGTGTGTGGCATAGAGTCTACCGGTGGCACGTCCACCAAACATCACATTGTCGATTGCAAGCGTTTCAAACACGTAGTCGAGGTTGATGTCGCTAAGGTCGATGCACATTTGTGACATTTCGTCGTCGGAAACCTCACCGTCGATAGAGATATACTGCTTTTCGCAGCTTGCACAGAAGTTGTTGACATTGACGTTGCGCCCCGTCACTTTCACTTTCGACGGGTGCATCTGCCACACGGTGTCGTTGAAGGTCATAATGGTGGGGTTAATGTCGATGTCGGCGCAAAGGGTGCGTTCCTCGTCGTCGGCACGCGAAAGTAGAGTAGATAGGTTTACGGTGCCGGAGAATTCGGTGTCGCGGTCGACTTTCCAGAACGTATTGGTGTCGATGCGGTCGTTGACAGCATTCATGTCGATGTTGAGGTCCATTTTTCCTTTTTTCAGCGGCATCTTTGTGTGAGCGGCAAGTGAAACATTCTCACCGGCATCACCAATGCAGATTCTTGCCCAAGTGTTCTCTATGAGTTTGTTCTTCTGCGCAATGTATGGTGCGTTGATGTTGAGGTCGGCACGGCTGTCGATTTCGTTTACGCTACCGCTTATGGTAAGCGGCACCACGATGTTGACGGGCAGCTTCAGGAAAGAGTTGACTTCTTGGGGTACAGAAATATTGAAGCTGTACTGGAAGTCGTTGATGCGGCTGCCGGCATTGCGGTCAATGGATTTAGTGTCGATAATTGACGGCATAGCCGCTGCAACCATGTTGTTGAGAGCTTTGCCTATGTTTCGCCAGTCGAAACTGCCCACCACTTCACCGTTGATAATGTCGGAGTTGACTTTGATGGTCTGAGTGCCGTCGTTGTCGATGAGCGAAGTCATTATGAAGTCGTTGATATGCACTCCATTGTCGCTTTCGTCGGTGAATGTGACGTTGTGAAGCATGACGTTGCCCACCGCTTCGTAGACATTGTGAGCCGAGAGTGATGCCTCGGCATCAAATGCCAGTGTGTGCTCAGGATATTTGTGGTTTAGGTTTAGCTTGGCAAAATTTATGTCGTTGGCATGAGCCTGCATTTCAAGAGCCATTATGTCATCGGCAACGCTATATGTGCCTTCGGCTTGAAGTTTCAGGTTTTCGTCGTCGATGTTGAGCGTAGCCTCGTAGTGATTTTTCTGGACTTCAACGTCGGCAACGATGTTGCTGTAGCGGTAGCCTTTGAAATCCACATAATTCACTTTTCCCGTACCCTCGCCTGTGATATCGTTGCCCTTGCGGAGCACATTGACGGAAACGTCGGCTGAGACAGATCCAAGATTCTCCTCTTTCCCAAGCAGACGGCCAATATTGAATCCGTCGGTGGCAACAGCCCCCTTATAGCTTTGAACGCTGTGGCTGCCATTCCGGGTGAAAACTCCGTTGAGCTTTACTGAGCCGAGAGAAGTAGTTACGTCGCCATTGAAATTGGAGCGTGTGGCAGAGCCTTTGGCTGAACCGTTGACACGCACATTGCCGCACTGCTTTATTATTCGGTCGGCTTGTGGCGAAAGATTCGTGAAATTCCCGGTAATCGAGGCTATTTCATTTGCATCGGCTTTCACATCGAGATGCGACAGGTCGAACCCAATGTTGTCTTTGTCGAGCAAGTTGCGCAGTTCACCGCGCATTGAAAGCATAAAGCGGTTGTCCTCGGTGGTGACAGAAACGACCGGCACGCTCAGCTCCTGCATATTGCCGCGTATGGAGGCCGTCATATTGATTTTGGTGTCGAACTCCCGGAGCTGTGGGATAAATCCAGAAAGGTCGCTTGGTGTGATGTAGCAGTTTGCCACATCGAGGTTGATGGGAGTGGTTGAGAGTTCCCGTCCGAGCGATTTGAGTTCGCTATAGGAGAGATTGAAGCTGTCGATAGCTACAAGAGAATTTGGCAACTCTATGCGAAGATTCTCGAGGCTTAGAGCACTTTTGCCGATGTTTATGCTTGATGCGATATTTGAGAGTGTGAATCCGCACCGTTCATGGAGCGACAGACGCTTAAGCTCGATCGCAAAGTCATCGTTTTTCAGCCGCGGAATTGCAATGTCGGCACGCAGGTTGCTCACTTCGATGTGGTTAGCGTCGAAACGGTCGGACAGGTGCGGCTCGCTCATAACATCGTAGGTTATGCTACTGCGTCGCAGCACAATATTGTAGATTTTCAAGTCGAACCGTGTGGGAGGCTTCGTTGTGTCTTTTGGACTTAGCGCGTCGATGATGAATTGCAGATTGGTAGGCGACTGCTTGTCGCTACGGTAAATATGCCCCTTCAGACCGATCACTTCGGCATAGGTAAATACCAGTCGGCGGCGTGCAATGAGATTATAGATGCTGAATCCGGCACCTATTTTGTCGACTTTGAGCAGCGTGTCGCCCTGCTGGTCGGGAACGGCAACATCGGTGAGTACGACTTCGTTGAAAGGTGAGATGCTTAGCCTGCCAACGCTCACCTCGGTGTGAAGAAGTTTTGTAAGCTCCTCTTCGCCCAACCGCTTCACTTTGTCCTGCACCTGAGGTACCGACAGCACAATATACAGAATGACATAAAGCCCCACTACCGTTGCAAGTCCTGCAACGAGTAGGCTTCGGATGATTTTGTATATTATTTGTAGTATCTTCATGTGTCGGTGTAATCACTTATGGTTTTTCTCAATAGAGCGTGCCGATGGGGCTGCCGGCGGGTCACAGGGAGTCGCACTCGGCGAGCCATAGGGCAGCCGAGGCATCGCTGGGCATACGCCAGTCACCGCGAGGCGAGAGGCTCACACTGCCCACTTTCGGACCATCGGGGAGGCACGAACGTTTGAACTGCTGCTGGAAGAAGCGGCGGTAGAACTCGCGCAGCCATCGGCTTATGTAGGTGCGGTCGTAAACGCCTTCGAAAGCCTTAACGCAGATTTCCAGGATTTTTGCCGGGGCAAAGCCGTGGCGCAGCACATAGTAGAGGAAGAAGTCGTGAAGCTCGTAGGGCCCGACAAGGTCTTCGGTCTTCTGCTTTATGTTTCCGTGCTCATCGGCAGGAATCAGCTCGGGGCTTATCGGGGTGTCGACAATGTCGAGCAATGTGCCGGCTGCATGTGGGTCGGCAGAGAATCCTGTGACGGCAAACCATCGCACCAAGTATTTTACGAGCGTCTTAGGTACACCGGCATTCACGCCGTACATCGACATGTGGTCGCCGTTGTAGGTAGCCCAGCCCAATGCAAGTTCCGACAGGTCGCCTGTTCCGAGCACTATGCCACCGCACTTGTTGGCATAGTCCATAAGTATCTGTGTGCGTTCACGTGCTTGTGAGTTCTCGTAGGTGATATCGTGGTTGTTGATGTCGTGTCCAATGTCGCTAAAGTGCTGACGCACAGCGTCGGCAATTGGAATCTCCTTCACGGTTACACCAAGAGCATTCATCAGCTTTAGCGCATTGTTGTAGGTACGCCCTGTGGTGCCGAATCCGGGCATTGTGATGCCGACAATTCCAGAGCGGTCGAGGCACAGGCGGTCGAAAGCCGTGGCAGCAACGAGCAGTGCGAGAGTGCTGTCGAGTCCACCCGACACTCCAACGATGAGCTTTGAACAGTGGATGTGAGCAAGACGCCTCATCAGACCCTCAGTCTGAATGTTGATTATTTCCTCACAGCGGTCGCTGAGCAGGCGGTCGTCGGAAGGCACAAACGGGTGCTTTGGGATTGGGCGCAGTGTTTTGCGGTCGTGATGGTCGGTGCTACCGAATTCAATTGGAATTTCTTCAAAAGACGGTGCAAATGGCAGACTGTCGGCGTAGCTTGTGGCTGTGATTCTTTCGTTTTCGAGCAATTCGAGGTCGATGTCGGCAATGAGCTTAGTGCCAATAGTTGAGAATCGCTCGCCTTCGCCGAGCAATCGGCCGTTTTCGGCAATTATGGCATTGCCGGCGAATACGAGGTCGGTAGTCGACTCGCCAAAACCCGATGAAGCATACACATAGGCGGCGCGGCAACGTGCCGACTGCTGCTTTACGAGAGATAGCAGGTAGTTGTGCTTTCCGATGACCTCATTCGAAGCCGAAAGGTTCAATATCACGTTGGCACCTGCGAGCGAAGCAAATGAACTTGGAGGAATTGGCGTCCACAGGTCTTCGCACAGCTCGATAGCCACTTTCAATTGGCAATGGGAGAACATCAATTGAGGCGAAATACGCAGCTTAATGCCGCAAATAGAGGTGTGGCTGTGCTTCAGAACGACAGCCGAAGCAAACCACCGCTTTTCGTAGAATTCTTTGTAGTTGGGGAGATAGGTCTTTGGAACAGCACCAAGGAATTCACCATTCTTCATTGCTACGGCGCAGTTGAAAACTGAGCCTCCGCATCTTAGTGGTGCCCCTACTACGAGCAGAGCGTCGAGGTGCTTTGTGGCTTCAAGAATCTTTAAGAGAGCAGATTCGGCAGCGTTGAGCAAAGTGCTTTGGTGAAACAAGTCGCCACAAGTGTAGCCTGTCACCCCGAGTTCGGGTGTGACAATTACTTTTGCGCCGCATTTTGCAGCTTTTTCAGTTGCCTCAATAATTTGAGAAGCATTATATTCGCAGTCGGCCACATTCACTTTAGGAACGACAGCCGCAACTCTCAATAATCCCAAATACATATAATATCAAAATATCAAATATCAATGTGTCACATTGTTACACACCAAAAACACTCCACAATCCACTAATAAAGTGATTAGCGAAGCCTTTTTGAGTGTATATACTACTGCAAATATAGCGATAATTTGCGATTCTTCAATCATTATGCATCAAATTACACCAAATTAGGCGAATTTAGGTATAAAAAAGAGAGGGATTCCCATTGGAATTCCCTCTCTGAGTGACTCCTACAGGATTCAAACCTGTAACCTTCTGATCCGTAGTCAGATGCTCTATTCAGTTGAGCTAAGGAGCCGTTTTGCGAGTGCAAAGTTACAAATTATTTTTCAAATACAAGCGTTTTACCAAATTTTTTTTCAAAAAACTATTTTTTTTGCCCATTTTTGCGGCTTTACAAGTGCTTTTGGGCGGACTTTCGATGCCCGGTTACCCTGACACTGCACTATCGGGAGGCTAAGCACAGTGCCGATTACAAAGAATTTAGAGCTTGTTGAGCTCTTCGATGTAGTCGAGAAGCTCATCACCCCCACCGCCAAAGCCCCAAGAAGACACGAAGAATGGGCGCAGTTCATCCCAATGA
>CAMFSS010000118.1 GCA_945983195.1 uncultured Prevotellaceae bacterium
ATAGAAAGTCATTCATTATTGAAATAACCAAGTGAACAAAGAGCTATGAGTGAGGAAAACGATTATTTCGACGAAGAATTTGTTGCTGATGAGAAGAAGGAAACCAAGGAGGAAAGCGCCGACGAGAAGGAGTTGCGCGAACTCGACAAGGTGACCATCAACATGAAATACAACTGGCTTCGCACCACTGCCGCAGTGGTGGGCGCGATGCTTGTGGTGGGATTTGTAGCGTGGGTGTGGATGCTCTTCTGGGTGCCTGTGGTGAGTGAGCAGGAACAGGTGGGCTACGTCGACGAGGTGCGCTGCGAAGGACGCATCTTCAAGACTTTTGAGGGGCGTATGCTCACTTTCGGTATGCTCTACGACTCAGTGCCCGACATTACGAGAGAATTTGAGTTTTCAATCGACAACGACAGCGTGGCTCGCGACCTGATGAAGCTGCAAAAGACCGGCAAGCGTGTGGCAGTGAAATTCAAGCAGTATGACGCAACACTGCCGTGGCGCGGCAAGAACACACGGCTGGTAACATCATTCGAACAAAGATGATAATCTACAACACTACATACCACATCGCCGACAGCCATGAGCGTGAGTTTGTGGAGTGGCTCAAGAGCCGCTACATACCACGCGCCGTGGAGTGCGGCACGCTGACTCAGCCGCAGCTTGCCCTTGTGATGGGGCGCGAGGAGGGGAGCGACGGCAACAGCTACTCGTTGCAGTTCCATGTGCAGGGCGTTGATGCCCTCGAATCGTGGTACAGGCGCACCGGCGCGGTGCTGGTGTCGGAACTGGAGCGGCAGTTTGGCACGCATGTGGCAGGCTTTTCCACTCTCATGCAGGTGCTTTAGCGCATGCTACCCCAATGATACATTGCTGAAATTATGCTCAACGACTACGACAAGATAATCATAGGAATCGACCCCGGCACCAATGTGATGGGTTATGGCATTCTCGGTGTGAAGGGTAAGACTCCATCGGTGATTGCACTTGGCGTGATCAAGCTGAGCCGCTTCGACGACCACTATATGCGCCTGCACCGCATCTTTGAGCGCGTGCTGGGGCTTGTGGAGCAGTATCTTCCCGATGAAATGGCGATTGAGGCTCCGTTTTTCGGAAAAAACGTCCAGTCGATGCTCAAGCTCGGCAGGGCGCAAGGCGTGGCAGTGGCTGCGGCGCTGCACCGCGACATTCCCATTCACGAATATGCACCGCTGAAGATTAAAATGTCGATAACCGGCAATGGGGCGGCCTCGAAGGAACAGGTGGCTGAAATGCTTCGCCGCATTCTCCACATTCCGCAGGAGCGTATGCCCGAATTTCTTGATGCCACCGACGCCCTTGCAGCGGCTCTGTGCCACTACTATGAGTCGTCGAAGCCACTTGCCCCCAAAGGCTGCAAGTCGTGGAAGGAGTTCATCGCCAAGCACCCCGACAAGGTGAAGTGACCGCGATATCACCCTTTTTCCCCTCTAAATCGGCAAGAATTAGCCACTTTTTGAAATTTTATGGGCAGATTTTAAGTTTTATGGGATAATTTGATTATCTTTGCACGATGAAAAATTACCGCTCGGAAAAATGTGGTATGAAAAGATTTAAGAATTAGCTAATTTTATATAGATTTAGTAGATGCAAGAACAAGAAAGAAATCAGATTGAGCGCGAAGAGAATTCAGAATCTGGAATCTCCATGCGTGCGTATTTTGCGGCGTGCGGACATAATTGGTATTGGTTTGTACTATCGCTTTTAGCTTGTGTAGCATTGGCAATGGTGTTTGCCAAGTCACGTACACAGCGCTACAATTCCTACGCTTACATTCTTATCAAGACCGACGAGAAATCGGGTGTTTCGGGTGAGATGCAGCTCTTTTCCGACTTGGGATTGGGCAACAAGGCTGATGCAGTCGAAAACGAAATCTATGTAATCAAGTCAACTAACCTCGTCGACCAGGTTGTCAACCAGCTTGGACTTGCTTGCCAGTATTACAGCAAGCCGATGTTGCGTTATGTGAATATATATAAGGAAACGCCTATCACGCTTTCTCCGGTAACTGATGTGCCAAAGCTGGGCTACACCGTTGAAGTGATGCCTGTGAGCGGCTCGGAATATCGCTATTCGGTGCCCGGAAGCGATGATGAGAATTGGCAGACTGCCAAATACGGCCAGAATGTCACTGTGAATTTCACTACCGACGACCCCAAGGCTGCAAAGTCGCAGACGTTCAGCGTTGCCAAGTCAGCCAAGTTCAGCACCGAATCGGTGGGTGAGAAGGTGATAGTGAAGGTGCGCAACGCACATCAGTATGCACTCGGAATCAGCGACAATCTTGAGGTGAAGAAGCCCGACAAAGAGACTTCGGTGCTCAGCCTGTCGCTTGAGGGTGAAAACTTCGAAATGGTGAAGGACATTCTTAACGCGCTTATTGCTGCCTACAACCAAGACGTTATCAACGACAAGAACCGCGTGGCTCTTAGCACTGAGACTTTTATTGTCGACCGCATTGCTGCTCTGTCGAGCGACCTCGGCGGTATCGACACACAGATTGAGTCGCTGAAGATACGCAACAATATCCCCGACATCAACTCTGCTGCCGGTACGCTCGTCACCGACGGTACGCGCTACAAGGATGCCGTTGCCGAGGTGGAAATGCAGCTTATGCTTGCCAACTACATCAAGGAGTATATGGGCAAGATGCAGAAGCATGAGCTTATTCCTGCCAACACCGGAATATCCGACATGGGTGTGGAGAAGCAGATTGCCGACTACAACGAGCAGTGCCTGCAATATGAGAAGCTGGCCGCATCGTCGGGCAACGCCAACCCGGTGCTCAAGGACCTCGACAAGGCACTCACCGCCATGAGCAACAACATCAACAGTTCTATCGACAGTTTCCTGAAAACTCTTGAAATCAAGCTGAAGCAGGCTCAGATTCAGGAGCGCAAGTCGAAGCGACTGATCACCTCTGTGCCAACTCAGGAGAAGGAGCTTAACCACGTGCTCCGCCAGCAGAAAATCAAGGAGGAACTCTACCTCTACCTGCTCAACAAGCGTGAGGAGAACGCCCTCCAGCTTGCCATCACTGAGCCTAATGCAAAAATCATTGAGAATGCCGGTGGCGACGACCTCCCGGTATTCCCGAAGACACTCAATATCCTCGTCATAGGCTTCCTGCTCGGATTGATGATTCCGGCCGGTATCATCTATGCGATATTCTGGTTCTATTCACTCGACACCAAGGTGCACAACCGCAAAGATGTGGAGAATCTCACCGATATTCCTATCGTGGGTGAGCTTCCATGCAAGCGCAAGGAGCAGGAGGATCAGGAGATTATCGTCACCGAAACCGGTAAGGACCGCATCACCGAGGCTGTGCGCATCATTCGCGGTAACATCGAGTATATGGTGAAGAGCAAGGATAATGAGGGAATTGTCATTCAGGTGACTTCTACTTTGCCTCACGAGGGCAAGTCGTATGTGGCAGTCAATCTCGCCCTCTCCTGCGCACACACCGGAAAGCGCGTGATTGCAGTCGACCTTGACCTCCGCAAGGGTAACTTCTCGAAGTATCTCGGCAGTCGCAAACGCAATGCCGGAGTTGGTGCATACCTTTCGGGTCGCATCGACAACCTCGACGAGATTATCGTGAAGGGTACAATACACAAGAACCTCGACACTATTTCGGTCGGTGCACTGCCACCGAATCCCTCCGACTTGCTTATGTCCGACCGCTTTGAGCAGATGATTGCCGAGCTGCGCAGCCGCTACGACATCATCTTCCTCGACACTGTGCCTTACACCGTTATTGCCGATGCTGCAATCGTGCAGCGTGTTGCCGACATCACTCTCTATGTGATTCGCGACAATATGATCGACAAGCGCTACATTCTCGATCTCGACCGTATGTACCGCAACAAGACATTCAAGAATCTTGCTCTGCTTCTCACCGACATCAAGGTCGACTCGCGCCGCTACGGCTATGGTTATGGCGGTGGCTACGGTTACGGCTATGGTTATGGCTACGGATATGGCTATGGCGGTGGAAGCTACGGCTACGGCTATGTAGAGGGTGAAGGCAAGAAAAAGAAGAAACGCTTCATCTTCTTCTAACCACCGATTATTCTTTCATTCCCCCGACGGGGTATATAGTCTTGTTGGGAATATGAGTATAACTTACTTGAGGGTGCATCGTCGTTTCGCAATGATGCACCCCTCTTTATTTCAATTATTAGGGATAAATGGAGACTACCTACAACAGCCACATTCTCATTCTCGATGGTGGAATGGGCACTATGATACAGCGCGCACGGCTCACCGAAGCCGATTTCCGCGGCGAAAAGTTTGCCGATTGGAGCTGTGAGCTTAAAGGGTGCAACGACCTCCTTGTGCTCACCAAGCCCGAGGCAATTGAGTCGATTCACCGGGCTTATCTCGATGCCGGTGCCGATATCATCGAAACCGACACTTTCAATGCCAACGCCATTTCGCTTTCCGACTATCATCTCGAAGCCTACGCTGCCGAGATTAACCGTGCTGCTGCACGACTTGCCCGTAGCACAGCCGATGCCTGGAGCCTCGCTCACGGCGGCTCTGTGCGCTATGTTGCCGGCAGTGTGGGACCCACCAACCGCAGCCTCTCTATGTCGCCTTCGGTCGACGATCCTGCTGCCCGTGCCATCACGTGGGAGCAAATCACTGCGGCATATACCACTCAGATTGCCGCGCTGGTTGAGGGCGGTGTCGACTGTCTGCTCATCGAGACTGTTTTCGATACGCTCAATGCCAAGGCTGCGCTTTGGGCTGCTGAGGAGGCGATGCGCAGTTTGGGCAAGCGTGTGCCAATTATGCTTTCGGTCACGCTCACGGAGAGTGGTCGCACGCTAAGCGGACAGACCATAGAGGCTATGCTGGCGAGCGTGGCTCATGCGCCGCTGATGAGTGTAGGGCTTAACTGCGGTTTCGGTGCCGAGGGTATGCTCCCATGGATTGAGCAGCTTGCAAATGCCACTCAGTTGCCCATAAGTGTCTATCCCAATGCCGGGCTTCCCAATGAGATGGGCTGCTACGACGAAAAGCCCGAAACTATGGTCGAACACATGCGCCCAATGCTCGAAAAGCGGCTTGTCAACATCATTGGCGGCTGCTGCGGTACCACTCCTGAGCATATTGCCGCGCTAAAGCAGCTTTCATCACGCTTCAAGCCGCGTGCAGTGGCTTCTTCGCCTGCTGACGGCGGTGAGCCGACGGTGGGCTGTGCCGATTCGCGCGGCGGTGTGATGCGCCTCTCCGGCTATGAGCTGCGCGAGGTCACTCCCGATGCCAATTTCCTCAATATCGGCGAGCGGTGCAATGTGGCTGGCAGCCGCAAGTTTCTGAGGCTCATCAATGAGAAGAATTATGCCGAGGCTGTGGAGATTGCGCGCCGTCAGGTAATCGACGGTGCCCAGGTGGTCGATGTGAATATGGACGATGCCATGCTCGATGCTCCTGCCGAAATGTCGCACTTCCTGCGCCTCCTTGCCGGAGAGCCCGATGTGGCGCGTGTTCCGGTGATGATTGATTCATCGAATTGGGACGTTATCTGTGCCGGACTTGAGTGCCTCCAGGGCAAAGGTATTGTAAATTCCATCAGCCTCAAGGACGGCGAGGAAGTTTTTTGCCGGAAGGCTGAATATGTGCGTCGCATGGGTGCTGCTGTGGTGGTTATGGCATTCGACGAAAGCGGTCAGGCTGATACCTACGAGCGCAAGATTGAAGTGTGCCGCCGCGCCTACGACCTTCTCACCCGAAAAGTGAATTTCAACCCCCAAGATATTATTTTCGACCCCAATGTGCTCACTGTTGCCACCGGCATTGCCGAGCATGGCAACTATGCCGCCGACTTCATTCGTGCCACCGAATGGATAAAGAAAAATCTGCCCGGTGCCAAGGTCAGCGGCGGTGTGAGCAACTTGTCGTTTGCCTTCCGTGGCAATAATTTCGTGCGCGAGGCGATGCACTCGGCATTCCTCTATCACGCAATTGCCGCCGGACTCGATATGGCCATTGTAAATGCCGGTGCTCTGATGCCCTATGAGGACATACCCTCTGAGCTACGCACTGCCATTGAAGATGTGATTTTCAATCGCGACAACGAAGCTACCGACCACCTCGTCGAGCTTGCCAATGCGCTCAAGCAGAGTGGTGCCACCGTTGCCGCTCACTCGGCGGCCGCCGACGACCTTGCTTCGCTCACTGCTACCGAGCGGCTCAAGATGATGATTGTGCGCGGTGTGACCGAAGTCATTGAGGCGGTGCTCGATGAGTGCTACCGCACCTGTGGCTCGGCTGTTGCCGTGATCGACGGGCCGCTAATGGCTGGAATGGATCATGTGGGCACTCTTTTCGGCGAGGGCAAGCTGTTTTTGCCGCAGGTGGTGAAGAGTGCACGCACCATGAAGCAGGCTGTGGCGTGGCTCAATCCCCTCATCGAGGCCGACCGTCAGCGTCAGGGCGAGGCAAAGAAGTCAGGCCGCATGGTCATTGCCACCGTGAAGGGCGATGTGCACGACATTGGCAAGAACATTGTGAGTGTTATCATGCGCTGCAATGGCTTTGAGGTAATCGACCTGGGTG
>CAMFSS010000119.1 GCA_945983195.1 uncultured Prevotellaceae bacterium
AGGTGCGTATCACCGTAATTCGCGAAACTCGCGCCGTAAGCTTTGCAAAATAACTAAAGTAATTTATCGCGATGGATAGCAAAAACGATAACAAAGGGTGCTGCCCGCGCTGTAAATTGCAGAGCTTCAACTGGCTTGACGATGTACCGGGCGGTCTAAACGACTTCGACATTGTGGAAGTCCACTTCAAGAACACCCGAAAAGGTTTCTACCGCAACTCGCAGCACCTCGACCTCGCCCCCGGCGACATGGTGGCTGTAGAGGCAAGCCCGGGTCACGACATAGGTGTGGTGGCTATGACCGGAAAACTGGTACAGCTTCAGATGAAGCGAGCCAATCTGCGCCCCGATGTGGAGATTCTGCGCGTTTTCCGAAAAGCGAAGCCAAGCGACATTGAGCGTTACGAGGAGGCGAAGAAGAAGGAGACCGACACCATGATTCGCTCCAGGCAGATTGCCGCTTCACTCAATCTGAATATGAAAATCGGCGATGTGGAGTATCAGGGCGATGGCAACAAGGCGATTTTCTACTACATAGCCGACGACCGCGTCGACTTCCGACAGCTCATCAAGGTACTTGCCGAGGCTTTCAAGGTGAGAATCGAAATGAAGCAGATTGGAGCACGCCAGGAAGCAGGTCGCATTGGCGGTATAGGTCCGTGCGGACGACCGCTCTGCTGCTCGTGCTGGATGTCGAATTTCGTGTCGGTAGCGACAAGTGCCGCACGCTATCAGGATATTTCGCTAAATCCGCAGAAGCTCGCCGGACAGTGCGCGAAGCTAAAGTGTTGCCTCAACTTTGAGGTCGACACCTACGCCGAGGCTGCCAAGCAGCTACCGCAGCGCGATGTACGGCTTGAAACCAAGGACAACACCTACTACCACTTCAAGACCGACATCTTCAAGCGCGAAATGACCTACTCCACCGACAAGTCGATGCCTGCCAATCTGGTGACCATCTCTGCCGAGCGTGTGTTTGAGGTTATTGCCCTCAACAAGAACGGTGTAAAGCCCGACAAGCTCGAAATCGACCAAAAGGAGCATCAGGCTGAACTGAAGGAATTCGGCGACATTATCGGCCAGGACAGCGTAACCCGCTTCGACAAGAAGAAAAAGAAGAAGGGCGGAAACGGCGGCGACCGTCGCAACCGTCAGGGTGGCAATGGAGGCAACGGAAATCAGCGTGGCAACGAGCGAAAGCAGCGTGGTGAAGGCGGAAACCGCCCGAAGCAGCAAGCCGACAAGCAACAAGGCAATGCTCAGAAGCCTCAGAACGGCGACAAGCAGCAAGGCAATGCTCAGAAGCCTCAGAACGGCGACAAACGCCCGAAGCAGAAGCCTAAACCAAAGCCAAATGATGCACAAAATGGCAATAAAGAAAGCGACAAAAACACTCCAAAGGAGCAGCAATAGGCTCGCTTTGGCTATAATACTACTGATGTTCGTATGCTTGGGTTCATGTCAACCCAAGCATACGGATTTTACGGAGTTCCGCCATATTCCTTCCTGTGGCTGGCTTAAAAGCGCACCACTACATTTCACTCCGGTTTTGGCCGACTCTGCACATACCTACACACTGTCGATTGCCGTGAGGCACAGCAATGAATATGCCTTTAGCAACGCAAGCATGACAGTCGACCTCATCGGCGCCGACACCATTGTGAATCGCAAGCGTGTGAATCTGCGTCTTGCCGACGATGCCGGCAACTGGCTCGGCAGCGGCGTTGGCGCGCTCGATCAGGTCCGGTCGCCACTCTGCACCGGTATTCGTGCTGGGGAAGTGACAAAAATTGTAGTATGGCAGGGTCTTGACACCGACACTTTGTCGCACATTACCGAAGTGGGTATTATTTTAGATTAATTAACATTGGGTAAATCAAGTGTATGGACACCTCCTGCGTTGATTCGATTATATTCGACATGGACGGCACACTGTGGGATGCCACCGCGTCATATTGTGAGATTTGGCGTATCTGTTTCGCAAATCGCGGTGTGTGCTTCCCTTTCAGCGACGATGAAATAAAAGCCTATATGGGCACTCCAATCGACGGCATTTTCGACGATATAGTGCGCCGCACAGGCGTGGAGTTCGACCGCGAATCGTTTCTCAGCGAAATTTCGCGCGTTGAAGACGAGGAAATGCTGCGGCTTGGCGGCAAACTGTTCCCGGGAGTTGTCGATGGCTTGCGTAGGCTTTCGAAGCACTACCGCCTCTTCATGGTGAGCAATTGCAGCCGCTACGGACTGCGCAATTTCATGGCTTTCACCGGCACTGCGCCCTATTTCACAGGGTCGCTCTCCTATGGGCAGCGTAACGTGCCCAAAAGCGAGAATATCCGTGAAATAATACGGCAATATGGACTGAAATGCCCCATTTACTTCGGCGACACGCAGAGCGACTGCGACGAAACGCACCGTGCAGGCATAAATTTTGCATTTGCCTCCTATGGGTTCGGCAAGTGTTCCGACTTCGATTTGCAGTTTGCGAGCTTTGCCGAATTTACCGACTATTTTCTAAAAAACAAAGAATGAACGATATGATACCTCATGGATTAAGCAATGAAATGGCTCTGCGCAACAGTCGCATTGCCGACCGTCTGAAATCTCAGGGAATCGACGCTATTCTCGTGAGCGAGAACGCTAACCTTTACTACACTTCAGGCCGCGTGTTCTGCGGCTTCACCTATATCACTGCCGACGGTGCAGTGACCTACTTTGTGCGCCGCCCGGTGGGGCTAACCGGCGACAATGTGCACTACATTCGCAAGCCCGAGCAGATTGCCGAGCTTCTCCCTGCAATGCCGGCTACAATAGCCCTTGAGCTTGATGTGGCTCCATTCAGCACTGTGGAGCGGCTGCGAAAAGTGTTTGGCAATGCACAAGTTTCCAATGGCAGCGACATTCTGCGACGCTGCCGCGCCGTAAAGACTCCCTACGAAATTGCACGCCTCACCGAGAGCGGCGTGCATCATGCAATGGCTTACAGCCGCATTCCTCGCATCTACCGCGGCGGCATGACCGACGTGGAGCTGCAAGTGGAGATTGAGCGTGTGCTGCGCAACGAGGGCTGCCTGGGGCAGTTCCGCATTGCCGGCGGCTCTATGGAGCTTTTCATGGGTAACCTTCTCACCGGCGACAATGCCGATGCACCGTCGCCCTACGACTTCGCTATGGGTGGTGCAGGACTCGATCTCTCGCTGCCTGTAGGCTGCAACGGCTCGCCAATTCGCCCGGGACAGACGGTGATGGTCGATATGTGCGGTAATTTCACCGGATACATGACCGACATGACCCGTGTGTACTACGTAGGGCACCTCGACGAAACCGCAGCAAAGGCACACCGGCTGTCGATCGACATTCACCACCGTCTTGCCGAGGAGTTCCACGCAGGCTGTGAGGCAAAGCGCATGTATGAAGTGGCTGTGGAAATGGTGACCGCCGCCGGAATGGAGGACTACTTCATGGGGCACACTCAGAAAGCAGGTTTCATTGGTCACGGTGTAGGAATCGAGGTCAATGAGCTTCCGGTGCTTGCTCCGCGCAGCCGCGATGTACTCGAAGAGGGTAATGTGATAGCCCTTGAGCCTAAATTCGTGATTCCGCACGTGGGCGCAGTGGGCGTGGAAAGCACTTATGTTGTTCGCAACGACCGCCTCGAATGTATCACCAATGCCCCCGAAGAGATCACCGAACTGCTCTACTACTAACCCACAATACAGCTATTCCAGTCACTCCATTAATCACTGAAACAAATGCTCAATAAAGAACACAAGGAACTAATTGCCAAGCATCTAAGCAACGAAATATTCCACACAGTAGGTAGCACTGCCGACTCCATAGGCCGTGAATGTTACGTGGTGGGGGGCTATGTGCGCGACATTTTCCTGCATCGCCACTCAAAGGACATCGACTTCGTGACCGTGGGTAGCGGAATTGAAGTGGCTGAAGCTGTAGCCAAGGCACTCGGAAAGCACACTTCGCTCGCAGTGTTCCGCAATTTCGGCACAGCACAGGTGAAAAACCGCGGCATTGAGCTGGAATTTGTGGGTGCTCGCCGTGAATCATACGACCGCAACAGCCGCAAACCGATTGTGGAGGACGGCACGCTCGACGACGACCAGCGACGACGCGACTTCACCATCAATGCTATGGCTATCTGCGTCAACCATAGCCGCTATGGCGAACTGCTCGACCCATTCGACGGAATGGGCGACATGGCACGCCGCATTATCCGCACTCCGCTCGACCCCGACATCACTTTCAGCGACGACCCGCTGCGAATGATGCGTGCCGTGCGTTTTGCCACACAGCTCGATTTCGACATTTTCCCCGACACTTTCAATGCTCTGCGACGCAACCGCAAGCGCATAGAAATAATCTCGCGCGAGCGCATCGCCGATGAGCTGATGAAGATAATGGCTTCAAAGCACCCCTCACGCGGATTCATGCTGCTCAACAAGTGCGGACTGCTGGAGCTTATTATGCCCGAACTTGCCGCACTCAGTGGCATAGAAACGGTGAACGGACGAGGCCACAAGGACAACTTCCTGCACACTATGCAGGTTCTTGAAAATGTAGCAGCCAAGAGCGACAAGGTGTGGCTGCGATGGGCTGCCCTGCTCCACGACATAGCCAAACCAGCGACAAAGCGTTACGATGCCAAAATTGGCTGGACTTTCCACAACCACAACTTCATTGGCGAGAAGATGGTTCCACGCATCTTCAAGCGTATGAAGCTGCCCATGAACGAGCACATGAAGTATGTGCAGAAGCTCGTAGGACTGCACATGCGCCCCATCGCTCTCGTTGAAGAGGAGGTAACCGACTCTGCCGTGCGTCGCCTGCTTTTCGATGCCGGTGACGACATCGACGACCTGATGACACTCTGCGAGGCTGACATCACCTCGAAAAACCAGGAGAAAGTGCGCCGTTTCCTCGACAACTTCATCATAGTGCGCCAAAAACTTGTAGAACTGGAAGAGAAGGACCGCGTGCGCAATTTCCAACCGCCTGTGACCGGCGAGGAAATCATGGCTACATTCGGAATAGCTCCCTGCCGCGAAATCGGCGTAATAAAGGAGGCTATAAAGAATGCCATTCTCGACGGAGTGATTGCCAACGACTATGCCGAAGCATACCGACTGATGCTGCACGAAGCTGAAAAGTTAGGGCTTAAGCCTGTTGTTGCTGCAAAAAGCACCGATGAACTGCTCAACGAAGAATTTTGCGAAACGTGGGAGTCGCCAATCGGACGTATTGTAGTGAAAGCGTCGCACAATGGCGTGCGCGAATGCCAGTTCATCGCACAAGATGTAGAGGAGCAGGCTGTCAAGGGCAACCACATCACCGCACAAGCCGTGAAGGAGTTGAAAGAATACTTTGCCGGACGCTTGCGCAATTTCACCGTGCGGCTCGACCTCCGCGCCGACACCGAATTTCGACACCGTGCATGGGAAGCACTGCAACGTATCCCCTACGGCACCACAATCAGCTACGCACAGCAGGCAGAGGCAATGGGCTGCCCGAAAGCCACGCGTGCCGTGGGAGCCGCCAACGGAAAGAACCCGGTGTGCATCATCATACCCTGCCACCGCGTAATTGCAGCCAACGGAACACTCGGCGGCTACTCAGCCGGCCTCGACCGCAAGCACTACCTCCTCACCCTCGAGCATCCCCAAAAAGCACGATAATTGTAGGGAAGCTCGGGGCTAATACTTGAGGGAATACACTATTCTTCTGGCACTGTCGTGCGGGAAATGGGCTATTTCCACGTAGAAATCCTTTTCGAGCGAGGAGTAGAGCATCGCAGTCATGTCATCGCTGCTGGCAGGGTCGGGCTTGAACAGATTCCACGTTCCTTGCACCCCCTAATGCTGCAAGCCTTTTACGGCGCGACATTCATTCGGGTACTTTTTATCCACTCTGAAGCCTACAATGGAATCAGGCGACGAAAAGGCGCATATATTGAATGCAAATAGTCTGCCAAATTCCATATTTCCACCGCAATACTTTGCCGGCATAAACACAGGCAAGCCTATAGAAATGTTTGACGTAGGCAATTTCAACAGCATCTGCAAGTCATCATTCGTGATTTTAGGCGGTTGATGGTCGTCGAATGCATCTACTGCAAGCTTATATGCCAACAGCGACAGGGTCTTGAAATCACCCTGACAGACGTCATACAAACCATTGTTATAGCCAAGATGGCGATCAACGATTAGTTGAAATATACCTTCTGCCACATCGCGTTTTTCCGCGATTGTCATTTCGGCAACTAATTTCTTCATTATCCTTTATTATAGTAATTAACAACCAAATACGCCTAAAAGAGCATCCATGCTCCGGCAAGTGCAAATATAGCACTAAATCCAGGAAATTCCACCCATTTCAGCCGTTTTTTTCAGCAACAACGCCATTATAGTGTAAAGAACAAAAAAAGGTAAAATGTACGCGTAAAGCATTTTTTGTACTTGAAATTTTTTCATTATCCGGAAAACGACTATCTTTGTAGCGAAACCGCCATTTCGGAACTCGCTGTTTCGGAACTCGCTGTTTCGGAACTTACAAAAAGCAAAA
>CAMFSS010000120.1 GCA_945983195.1 uncultured Prevotellaceae bacterium
TAGCTAGATGAGCTCAAGTGGTAATTTTTCCAGCTCTTCAAAATCGGGTTCCCAACAGCCATCTTCCGTAAGATTGTAGTTGAAAATCTCAGCTCCAACCAGTCGGCTTACCGAAGTATAGGTAGGGTAGCCCGGATTTGGTATGAGAACACCGTCGCCGGGGTTAAGAAATGCCAGTGAAATGTGCAAAATTCCCTCTTTAGAGCCTATCAACGGCTGGATTTCGGTATTGGGGTCGAGAGTCACGTTGTAATGGCTCTTGTACCACGCGGAATAAGCCTTACGCAACTCCGGGATACCGACGTATGGCTGATAGCTGTGATTACCGGGCTTGGCAGCCTCAGTGCACAGTGTTTCGATAACATCTTTGTGCGGTGGACGGTCAGGACCACCGATGCCGAGTGAAATAATATCTTTGCCCTCGGCATTGAGTTGAGCTACTTCACGGAGCTTTTTAGAGAAGTAGTATTCTTTCACTTCGCTCACTCTGTGAGCAGGAGCGACTTGCTTATTCGATTGTAGAGTGTTCGGCATATTCTCCTAAAATTTTGAAATCATTGATTAAAGGACGCACAGCGTCGATTGACTGGCGATAGCGAGTGAAGTCGTCGAATGTGAGATTGATATAGAAACGGTATTCCCACTCACGGCCAATAATTGGTAGCGACTGAATTTTTGAGAGATTGATGTCGTAGAAAGAGAAGATTGTAAGTATTTTCGACAGACTTCCATGCGTGTGGGGGAGCGTAAACACAAGCGATGCCTTGTTGATAGTTTTGCCTTCAACGAGCGCCGGAGCTTCAACGGGGTCGGCAATTATAAGAAATCGTGTGAAATTACGCTTGTTGGTCTGTATGCCCTCATCGAGTATGTTAAGCCCATAGAGCTGGGCGGCATATTTGCCACATACGGCAGCATGACCCATGAGGTTCTTTTCGGCAATCTCCCTTGCACTGCCGGCTGTGTCGTTTCGTTCCACCATTTTAAGGTTAGGGTGGCGCAGCAGATATTGCTCACACTGCATTAAAGCCATTGGGTGAGAATTAACTTCGGTGAGGTCGGCAATTGACTGTCCGGGCAGAGCTGCAAGGACGTGTGATATGTGCATCTTGTATTCACCTACAATTGTCTGGTTGCTTTGGCGCAGCAACTCATGGTTCTGAAGCAGACTACCGGCAATGGTGTTTTCGATGGCTACAATGCCGAGCATAGAAGCATCGGTACGCAGCATGTCGAACATATTGATGAAGGTCTCACAGGGAATAGTCTCTACTTCCTCACCCTGAAAGAAACACCTTGCTGCAGCATCGTGAAAACAGCCGGGTTCACCTTGAATTGCAATTTTCTTCTTCATCTTTGTTGTTAACTGTATAATAAATAAAAATCCCGTCGATTGTGGCGGGATTTTATATCGTTAATCATTATCAAAATAAATTATTGCATAAAATCTCGCCTCTTATTTCTTAAAATAAAAGTAAAAGAAGAAATAATATGCATTGAAATGTTTCATAAGAAATTCATTTGTGTTTGCAAAGATATACTATTTTCGTTAATTTGCCAACTAATTATAAATTTTTTTCGTCGTAAAATGAAAAAATGTCATCGAATGTCGTCAACGACAGTCACTTTGCATTGGGCAGATGCTCCGCCACACGACATCGTTATATCGGCATATCCAGGCTTAAGGGTATAGATTTTACCCAACGTATCGACTTTTACAACATCAGGTGCACTTGAATCCCAAACGGGTTGAATCAGGTTGGGATCTTTGAAGTCGCCGCCTGTGTAATCCATACTAAAAGAAATTTGAATTGTATCGAGTGGAGTCGTTTCAATTGTATCAGGATAAAGCACAAGCCTTGTAACCTTGAAATCAGTGTTGCAACCGACAACAGCCAGCCCTAATGCAATGGCGATTAGTAATAAGAATTTCAGTTTCATGATTTGGCTGAAAACAATAGTTATTGAAACGAAAGGTGCACCTTTGAAAGTGCACCCCTTTGATTTTTTTGAGGTAACTGAGTAATCAGTTGGCGACAAATCCACCCAACGAAATACTCATCTTCTTTTCGAAAGAATAAGCTCTGGCAAATTGCTTGATAAAGTTAATGGTCGATTGGCGCACATTACTTGAAATGCCACACTTATCTTTTTTTGATTTTTCAAGAGTAAAGCTTTTATCCATAGGCAACACTGTTTTATTTGTTACATAATCATAACGTATCACAGTGGTGCTTTATTGTTGGATAAATCTTAAAAAATACCTAAAATTAACCAAACATTTACTCATTACAGAATTTTAGGCTGTTATCTTGAAATGAATCTTTACATTGCGGTGAGGGAATATTGTTTTCTTCAGCGATTCGGCGCATACTAAGAATGGCATATCGCATTCTGCCCAAAGCCGTATTGATGCTTACATTTGTTGCATCGGCAATTTCCTTAAAACTCATGTTCTTGTAGAAGCGCATGACAAGTACCTCCTGCTGACTTTCGGGCAGAGCCTTTACGATGCGACGAATGTCGGCATGAATCTGACGAGTGATGATAGAATCCTCAATTGTTTCCTCACTTAGCTCTTTTCGGTTTAGGATATCAACGTCTTCAAGGTCGCAAGACTGGAGATTTTCAGATTTCTCCTGACGGAAGAAGTCGATTATGAGGTTGTGGGCAATACGACTAATCCATGCTGAGAACTTGCCGTTTTCAACATATCTACCCTGATTGATAGTGGTTATTGCCTTAATGAATGTCTCTTGGAATATGTCGTTTGCAATATCGGCATCCTTCACTGAGTGATAAATGTAGGCATACAATTTGTCCTTATGCCGCTCGATAAGAGTGTCAAAAGCTTCATTATTGCCTTCTGAGTACATTCTGACCAACAGTTCATCGGCCATAGCATACATTTCTTCCATTACTAAATCAATTGTTGTTATTAGAGTAATGCTGTTTCGATAGGCAAAATTATGTTGTTAAAATTGTTTATATAAAAGCTGTTGACAAAATATTTTATAATTTTCAACGTTTGCAAATGTAGGGCTAATTTTTTTTAGCAACAAATTTTTTGACACAAAAATCGTGATTTTTTGAATTTTTCTCAATTAATTCACAAATTGACGCTTCAAAATAGTGCTATTTTACAGATTTACCTTTGTTTTTTGTAATAATAAGAAACTCTTTAAGAATTTCGGGCGATTGGAATGTAGAGTATGGGATTGCAATAAAACGGAAGTGACGTGAACTCAAAACCAGTAACAGCTCAAGTCGAGTAGGAATAGTGTCAGTAACTTCGTTCCATGATATTGAAGCTGTTGATTTTATGTTGCCTTCCTCGTCAACAAAACTGAAAGTGATGCCCTCAGAGCCGACTTCAGCACTTTTCTTCAATATGGAGTACCTGTTAGTAGGGTGAAGTCCGTAAGATATCAAGGCAAATGTAAAAGCCATTGGAAACACTACGAACGCGTAGATTAGCAGCAGAAACAGATAACGTATGTCTGTGAGAGCAATGCACAGAGCGACAAGAGCAACTGCGGGCAGTGCATAAAGCCACCAGACTCGGTGCAGATACATCTGAACTAACAGCTTGTAGTAACGACCACTCGTGATATTAAAAGGGGGAAGCTGCATGCGATAATTCTATTTCATGAATACAAAGTAGACTGCGAGGATTAGGCAAGCAAAAGCGGCAAAATGGTTCCAATGCAGTGATTCACCACGGAAGAACACCACCGTAAATACTGTGAAAATCACCAAAGTGATGACCTCTTGCAATATTTTCAGTTGCATCAGTGTGAATGGGCCACCATTCCCGACGAAGCCAATGCGATTGGCAGGAACTTGAAAAGAGTATTCGGCAAGAGCAATACCCCATGAGAAAATAATGACTAACCAAAGCGGCCAATTAGAGCTTATTCCCGATGATTGTAGCTTTAGGTGTCCATACCAGGCAAATGTCATGAAAATATTGGAGATGATTAACATTCCAATAGTAATAAGAGCATTTATCCACATAATTAGATGAGTTAATTGTATTTCTATTTAGAGTTGATTGATTTGGCTTTGATGGCCCGCTCTGCATATCCTTGACGATAACGTTCTACGTTGTCGGTAATTGCACGCTGGGCACAGCCTGTGCCTCGGGCATTGTAAAGTTTGTGCAGTTGAATATAGTATTTGCCGTTGCCGCGCACTGTGGGGAATACTTCGTGCTTCATCTTCACTACTGAGTCGCAGAGCGGTGAGTGTCCTTGTGGTGTGATGCCTCGTAATTCATCGGGAACTCCACCTTCACCGAGGAATACAGCCCTGATTGATGAGCAGGGAGGGTAGCCTATACCAATCCACATCATTGTGAGCGACGGGGCTTCTTCGGGAGTGACACCTTCAATCACAGTAGTGGCAGTAGAGGAGCGACGTGGAATGAAATCCATATCGACTATAATGCTATCGCCACTGTGAGTATAGTCTTTCTGTAAATGGCTGTTGAAGAAAGTGCGTGACATCACCTCGGTGAAAAATTGCGGAGTGAAGTCATCAGATAAGATGTGGTCGTGCATCATGCAACGCTCATTGTCTTCGCGAATATATCCATACCCATCGTCAGGACGACCGCAATAAGAGTAGTTCGTGCGAATAAGGACTCCGTCGGGAGCGTCTTTCAAGTCAAATCGCTGGAAAGTGTAGTTGCCACATTCAAAATAGGCACCATCGCCCGAAGCGTCGATTATGCCAAAATTTGCCTCCACTCCAAGTGGCTTTGGGAGTGATGTGAGCAGAGCTGCAAAATCATTCACCGTGCGGCATTTTTTTAGTGCCTTTGTCATTATAAGCCCTTCCTTGTCCATTTCTTTAATGGTGTCATTGTTCAGGTTGTAGGAGGCGGTGTTCATAATGGCAAATCCTTGGGAATTGAATCCCATCCATGCTTCGCGACACAGAGAGTCGCTGGCATTGAAAAGTGCCACATATTCGAAATCTTCCGGTGTAGCGGCGAAGCGTTCAACCTTATTGTTCTCTTCTCCTGTGTCACGATGCTTCCAAAGCAGCGGACGACCGGAAACAGTCTTTTGTCCGGAAACTATTGCCGAAGTGCAGGCTATAGCCTCATCGACAGCCAATAAAATCATAAAAATGTATAGAAAAGCAAATAATCGTTTCATCTCTAAATCAAATTTGCTCGCCAAAGTTAGTAATGAATATTGTAATTACAAAATTATTATTTGTCAGTAACCATGATTGATTGAATAAAAGTAAAGGCAAAATACGGAAAAATATGAAAAATTTTTGAAATATCAGCAAATGTTGAAAATTTGCATCACGAAAGGCATCTAATTGAAACAAACGCCTGTATTACGGTTTTTTTACGATTTCGATAGAGATATGGGCTTTTCTCCAAATCTTATGACCAACGAGAGCAACTGCCAGGTGAGGAGAATAACTATACTTCAGTGTTCCCGATTCCTGCCCGCTCGTTGTCGCTCAACAAATCGCTGAAGCAGAATTACGGATATGAATGACAACAGAAGCGAAGCCTGTATTGTAAAAATCGTGTGTCATATTCATTTTTTTTGTAATTTTGTGGCATCATTGATTCAAAAATGAATATGACACAACAAATTAGCGATACTGACAGTAAGTACATTTTCACGCTCGAAATGAAAGTGCGCGACTATGAGATTGATAGTGAGGGTATTGTGAATAACGCAAACTATCTTCACTATCTTGAGCATACACGCCATGAATTCTGTTCGATGGCTGGATTTTCATTCCGCAAGATGCAAGAATCGGGTATTATCCCTGTGCTCAACCGCATTGAAGTTGACTATAAAACTCCACTTCGCAGCGGTGATGTGATGGAGAGCCGACTGTGGGTTGAAATGAAAGGAGTGCGCTTCGTTTTCCACCAGGATATTTACAATAAAGTTACCGGTGAGTTATCAGTCAAGGCTGTGGTGAGCTGTGTGTGCCTGGAAAATGGTCGTCTTTCACGCGGTGAGGCTCTTGCTGAAGCATTTAAGGACTATCTTTAGAGTATATTCATGGTGGCAGACCAATTGAAATATCGTATTGCATTTGCTTCGATTCGCGGTATGGGCTGTGAATTGGCGCGTCAGATTCTTGAGATAATTCCCTCAGAACGTGACTTCTTCAATATGACGCGTGATGAAGTGTCTGCATTGCTGCAAGTTCGAAGCCGGATAATCGACGATGACTATCGCCGCAGATTGCTCGACAGTACCGAAAAGGAAATTGAATTCATCGACAAGAATAACATTGGAGTTACATACATCACCGATGAAGATTTCCCACAGCGGCTTGCCAACGCACCCGATGCCCCTATACTGCTTTATCACAAAGGCGATGTGAGCTGTTATAATTCAGGTAAGGCAATCAGTATTGTAGGCACACGCCATGCAACCCCATACGGCACGCATTTTTGCGATACAATTGTACGCGACATTTCGGAGCAGATTGCCGATGCGGTGGTGGTTAGCGGTCTGGCATACGGTATCGACATCGCCGCACATAGGGCTGCAATGAGCCATAGTGTACCTACCATTGCCGTTT
>CAMFSS010000121.1 GCA_945983195.1 uncultured Prevotellaceae bacterium
CAAGCGAAATCACGATGTCGGTTCCCTCGGTCTCTGATGTCGACCAACTGTCGTGTGTCTGCGGACGGCTCAGAATAATTATCAGGCAACCTATGGCTGCAAGACGCACCACGAATATCAGGTGACGCAGATAGCATTTCCACGAATTACGCATCGTGGCAAATGGAGAAGTAGTCGACACCGACATAGTGGGGTCGGCACTACGCTGCTTCATCACATACCACACAATCAATGGGATATAGATGAGAAACAGCCACAGATAATATGGATTGGCAAACGTCATCATACCTTCTTATCCTCCTTTTTCTCTTCTTCCGGCACTTTATCGCCGCCGTCAGGGGTTTCCTCGGGTTCGGGAGCAGGCTTTGTGCCCTCAACATACTGCACAGCACGCTGGAAAGCGGTTTCATTCTCGTCGGAAAGCGGACGCATTTTTGCAAATTTCACGAAGTCGGCAAGTTCGAGTATCGAAGTGAGCTTGTCATTGACCTCACGCGACGCCTCCTCCTTGCGCAATGCGCTAATTATCTCACCGGAGGTCATCTCCTCGGCATTGACACCGAAACGACGACTGATGTAGCGGCGCAAAATGTCGGTAAGCTCAGTGTAGTACACCTTTTCGTGCCCCGACTGCCAGAGCTTGCGCTCCTTGAGTCCGTCGAGCCGCTGCATAGCCTCCTCAAACGGAGGCAGCTCCTTCTTCTGAGGAATAAGCGGCAATCTGCCATTCTTTATCCACTTGAAATAGACAAACAATGCTATTCCCCCCAGCAGCAGGCACGCCAGCCTCAGCCACCACTAGTTGCCGAGAAACTCGGGCAAGAAATCAAACCGCTTGCACGGCACACCCTCCGTGGGTTTGAAATCGTGCACAGTAGACATTGAATCGACAATCACCGGCAACACCTTTAGCGTGAGCTGGTTGCTACGGAAAGTGTCGCGACCCACAACATACTCAAGCGGTGGAATCACATACACGCCCGAATCAAACGACTGGATAATCAGGTCGCGGCTGATTTGCACGCGGTTGTTACCCAAATCGGTGGTATCGGCAGCAGGACGCTCAATGACCTCAACCTTGTCGGTGAGCACGGGAGCCGTCTCCTGCACCAAATGCCCCACAGTGTTCTTGTCCTGCGACAGCTCTATGTGAAGTGCCGTCTGTTTGCCCATAAGCAGAATAGTGGAGTCGAGCTTTGCCCGCATCACCACACTCCCCTGCGCTCCGGCAACAGCTATCGAGCCACAGACAAGAAACAGCGTAAATATTATTCTCTTTAATCTTTCAGTCATAAACGTTTCAAAATTGTGTCACTCATCTTACGCCTCGCTTGCTGAAAAGAGCCATAAGCGATTTCACATAGTCCTCATCGGTAGCAACCGATGCAATGTCGACGTTGCAGCGCATTAGCGTGTTGTTCATCGTCTGCTGTCGCTCATACCACCATTTCTTGTAGGCATTGCGCACGCTTGCAGCACTTGTGTTCACCCACTTCACTGCACCGGTCTCAGCATCTTGCACCTTCATCAGCCCGACATTTGGCAAAGTTGCCTCACGCTTGTCGTAGACCTGAATGGCAGTGAGGTCGTGCTTGCGCCCGGCTATCGACATGGCTTTGTAGTAGTCGCCATCATCAATAAAGTCGGATATGAGGAACGTTGCGCATCGCTTCTTCAGCGCACTGGTGAGATATTCAAGCACATTGCCTATGCTTGTGCCGCGGCTCTCGGGCTTGAAATCGAGCAGCTCGCGGATAACGAGCAAAATGTGCTTACGGCCTTTCTTCGGAGGAATGAACTTCTCCACCTTGTCGGTGAAAAAAATCACGCCCACCTTGTCGTTGTTCTGAATTGCCGAAAAAGCAAGCGTTGCGGCAATCTCAGCCATCATTTCATTTTTCTCCACTCCCACTGCGCCGAAGTTCTTGCTGCCCGATACATCTACGAGCAGCATCACCGTGAGCTCTCGCTCCTCCTCAAACACCTTAACGTAGGGGCGGTTGTGGCGTGCGGTCACATTCCAGTCGATATCGCGAATATCATCACCATACTGATACTCGCGCACCTCCGAGAACGTCATTCCGCGCCCTTTGAACGCCGAATGATATTCACCTGCAAAAATGTTTTGAGAAAGTCCCTTGGTCTTTATCTCGATTTTGCGGACCTTCTTCAATAACTCAGTTGAATCCATCACACGTATTCAATTAGGGTACTGCAATCTTGTCAAGAATTTCGCTGATTACTTCGTCGGCTGAAATATTGTTGGCCTCAGCCTCGTAGCTGAGTCCGATACGGTGACGCATCACATCGTGGCACACTGCGCGGACATCTTCGGGTATCACATAGCCGCGCCCTTTGAGGAATGCGTATGCACGTGCGGCAAGCGCAAGGCTGATTGAAGCACGCGGCGATGCGCCAAAGGAGATAATGCTCGTGAGGTCGTTAAGCCCATAGTCGGCCGGGAAACGGGTTGCAAACACAATATCCACAATGTAGCGCTCAATCTTCTCGTCGACGTAGATTTGCTGCACAATCTTGCGCACCTCAATGATGTCCTCAGGCTTCACAAGTGCACGCACCTCGCGCTTCTCGGCTTTTATGTTCTGACGGATAATCTGCTTCTCCTCCTCCTTGTTGGGATAACCGATAACCACCTTAATGAGGAAACGGTCGACCTGTGCTTCAGGAAGCGGATATGTTCCCTCCTGCTCAATCGGGTTCTGTGTGGCAAGCACAAGGAACGGGTCGTCGAGCTTGAAAGTTTCCTTTCCGATAGTCACCTGACGCTCCTGCATTGCCTCAAGCAGTGCACTCTGCACCTTCGCCGGAGCACGGTTGATTTCATCGGCAAGGACGAAATTAGCGAAAACGGGACCACGACGAACCTCAAATTTCTCCTGCTTGGCGCTATAGACCATAGTTCCTACCACATCGGCAGGGAGCAAGTCGGGCGTAAACTGGATTCTGCTGTACTTTGCATCAATCAGCGATGCGAGAGTCTTTATGGCAAGAGTCTTCGCCAATCCCGGAACACCCTCAAGCAGCACATGTCCGTTAGCAAGCAGAGCAATGAGCAATGAATCAACCAAGTGCTTCTGACCGACAATCGTCTGGTCCATGCCCTGCGTAATCATTCCCACAAAATTGCTTTTGCTTGCTATTAAATCATTCAATTCTCGAATGTTTACTGAATCGCTCATATTCGTAATTCTTATAAATAGTTATTTATGTTATCCAATTTTTTGTATCACTCTATATATTTAGCTGCAAAATTAATATTTTCGTTGCTCACAGCACAATATAGGGGCGTTAATTTATCAATTATTAAGTTAAAGATATTTTCCATTTCACTTTTCGGAGTGTTTTTCACTCTTTGCAATGTCTTTTTCCCATGGGGTCTCGTCGACATAGCGTATAGCGGGTGTAAATTCGTGCGATAGGAAGTCAAGTGTTGCATCATAGAGCGGATAGTGAGTGCCCGTGACAGTCATCAGGACATACACGATGTTGGCGGTAGTGACAGGCAGATTTCGAGCCTTCATGAATGCCTCTACAAAGTGCGGAAAACGCCGGCGGAAAGCCCCGTTGGCGTACACCACCATAGGCACTTCGGCACACTCGCGGCATCGACCGCAGAAGTCACTATCGTCATACACCACCTCGCCATGGTCGGAGAAATATATCAACACCGACGGCTCGCGGCAAAGGCGCACCTCATCTATCATGCAGCACACCACGCTGTCGGTATATCTGATCGAGTTGTCGTATTCAGCAATAGTCTGAGCCATATCGCGTGTGAGAAAAGAGCGCGGCACGCGTCGGAGAATGCTATCGGCATTGAAATAGTCATGTGACGAAGGATACCTGTATCGGTACTGCACATGCGAGCCAAACAGGTGGCACATCACAAGGCGGTGGCTGGCAGTGTCGGCAAGCGAACGCCGCAACGGCTCAAGCAGCATTTCATCGTGGCGTAAAGTAAGGTAGTCTTCCGAGCTCAAAGTTCCCACATAGTTTACGACATCGGCTGTAAGCGCGATTCCGGCGGAGCAATTGCTCCAAAGCCCGCCACGTTCCTGATTCGACAGCCAATAGGTGCGGTAGCCTGCACACTTGAAAAGCTCAATCATTGAGGGATAATTATACCATGCCAGGCTGTCGACATCGCGGCGAAAAGTGAGTATGCGCGAGATATTGTCGTTGGTAGCCGCTGAAGAACCTATAGCGTCAGAGAACACCACAAGGCTGTCGCTGAGAGCCGACAATCGTGGTGTGGTAGGCAGGCTGTAACCATAGAGAGCGTGATGCCGCCTAAGTGCCGACTCCCCAATCACAAGCACCACATTACCGGCAAGCCGTTGCGATGACACCTTATCTGCATCGGGAAACGGCTTTCGTTGCGACAAAAGTTCCTCAAGAGCCTTAATTTCATAGTAATAGGCTCGTATGTATGATACTACGCGGGCGTACATCGAGAGATTCACCTTTCCCCATACCTGTATTTTCGACGCAAAGCAAGCACTCACCAGCAAGCCTGCAATAATCGTGACAATCACCATTGCATTAAATGCCTTTTGCTTGAGCAACTTAGCCACTATGGCAAGTGCAGCACCGATAGCGGCAATCCACAGCATAGAAGGCGTATGGAGCATCATCGCAAGGTTACCTGCCAACTGTGGGAAAAATTCGCCAACCTCATTGGCAGTGGTTTCACCAAAAATGGCTATCATACGCCGGGATATGCCGGTGCCATAGATAGCAAACCCCACAAAATTGACAATGGCAAGCACGCCAAACACCACGAGCACAGCTATATACACGGCTCGCAGCACACGGTTGTGGCAAAGTTTCAGCACCAAATATAGCGCAGAAGCCTTGAAAACGGCAAATACGATGAAACTAACACGCAGCAAAAGCGTGAAATTAAGCAGCGAGAACGTCAGGTCGGCGACGCTCATCAATGAAGCAATCACCAAGAGCCACCACGCAAGACGCGAAACTGGCATACCAAGCAGCTTATCGCAAATCTTGCATTTCATTTCTTTGCCAATTCAATTTCCTGAATTTTCTTTCTGGCAGCCTTTAAGCTTTCAGGGTTGTTCTTGTCGATACCATATTTCTCGGCTGGGGGAATCACCACTTTCGTACCCGGAGCTATTGTGTTAGGATTTCTTATGATTGAGCGGTTTTCCTCAAAAATGTAGACCCAAAAGTCGGAATTGCCATAGTGCTTGTAAGCAATTTTGGTAAGGAACTGCTTCTCAGTCACCGTATCATATACCGGCTCAGCCACTTTACTCTCTACAGCCGGCTTGGCAGGCTCTTGAGCAGGCTTCACCGTCTCAGTTGCCTGAGCAGCTACAGGGTCGGCAGCTTCACCGGCTTCAGAATCAGCCAATTCCATCTCCTCTACGGCACCGGCATCAGCGTCGAGTGAGTCAGTTCCGCGTGCAGTGTCTATAATCTCTTGATTCTGAATATGCTGATACATATAGTAGCCACCACCTGCCACCAAATAGAGCACAAACATCGTCAATGCTCCCCAAATGAAGCCGCGCGTGAATCCGGCATCATTTTTGGCGTTGGAGCCTGATTTGTCATTGCCAACAAATTCCTCATCATCGTCTTCGGGGATATTGTAATCCTCCGGCTCAGGCGGCAACACTTCATTACCAAGTGGCACAATATTCTTGTCTTCGCCCAGTGGCAATTCTTCTTTCATATCTTCATCAGTTGGTAAAATATCATCTTTCTTGTCATCGACGGCAACCATAGGCTTGTAATCGTCGGGCAGCTCGTCAGGCTGCACAGCGACCGGCACATTCGGCTGCTCCGCTACAGTGACATTCCGTAGCTCTGCATCAGTAGCAATTGGCTGTTCAGACTCAGGCTCCTTGGGCTGTTCAACCACACCCACATTGGGCTGTTCAGCCACAACATCTTCATCAAAGTCGTCGACACTTGCCATCCGCAGCAATTCCTCCTCACTCAGATTGTCATCGAGCACCACGGTTTCGAATCCTGCAAAAGGAGCATTAATGGCATCGGCAAGAGCCTTTTCAGGCACAAACGACACCTTGCGATGGCTTGGAATCTCCATTTCCTCACCCGTATTCACATTCACACTCTTGCGAGCCTCAACATTAGTAAGCTTGAAAAGCCCAAGACCACGCACGCGTACACTCTCTCCATTGCGAAGTGCATCTGAAATAGCCGTAAACAGCTCTTTCAAAAACAGTTCGCTCATTCTCTTCGGACACTCGGTAGCTGCTGCTACAGCGTCCACAAGTTCAGGAAATGTAACTTTGCTATTCATGACGGTAGATTATCTTAACTTGCTTTTCAACAATGCACTTGCCTTAAACGTGAGAGCCACCTTTGGAGGTACAAGCATCTTTTTGCCCGAAGCCGGGTTGACAGTCACTCGTTCACTCTTCTTTTTTGCCTCAAAAGTGCCAAATCCGGGCACAGCAATACTGTCGAGGTCGCTGCAACGCTCTTTCAGCGTTGCCACAAACCCTTCGAGCAGCTTTTCGGTATCGGCA
>CAMFSS010000122.1 GCA_945983195.1 uncultured Prevotellaceae bacterium
CGTAGAATACCGACGATCCCGGGTCGCCCTGACGTCCGGCACGACCGCGGAGCTGGCGGTCGACGCGGCGCGACTCGTGGCGCTCGGTGCCGATAATGGCAAGACCTCCTGCCTCCTTCACCTCGGGGGTGAGCTTGATGTCCGTACCACGACCTGCCATGTTGGTGGCGATTGTCACTACGCCCTTGCGTCCTGCCTGAGCCACAATTTCGGCCTCGCGCTGGTGCAGCTTGGCATTGAGCACATTGTGCGGTATGTGGCGCATGGTGAGCATACGGCTGAGAAGTTCGGAAATTTCAACCGAAGTTGTACCCACAAGTACCGGGCGGCCTTGGTTCACCATTTCCACAATCTCTTCAATCACGGCGTTGTATTTCTCCTTCTTGGTCTTGTAGACGCGGTCGTCCATGTCCACACGAGCCACAGGCTTGTTGGTAGGGATAGTCACCACATCGAGTTTGTAGATGTCCCAGAACTCGCCTGCCTCTGTCTCGGCAGTACCGGTCATACCGGCGAGCTTGTGATACATGCGGAAGTAGTTCTGAAGGGTGATTGTTGCAAACGTCTGGGTGGCAGCTTCCACCTTCACGCCCTCCTTTGCCTCGATAGCCTGGTGCAGACCGTCGCTGTAGCGGCGACCCTCCATAATACGGCCCGTCTGCTCGTCGACGATTTTCACCTTTCCGTCCTCGGTCACCACATATTCCACATCGCGCTGGAACATGGTGTAGGCTTTGAGCAACTGGTTCACGGTGTGCACGCGCTCAGCCTTGATTGAGTAGTTCTGCATGAGCGAGTCCTTCTTGGCGAGCTTCTCGTCGTCGGTGAGATTCTCATTCTCAACGGCCGACAGCTCGGCGGCAATGTCGGGGAGCACGAAGAACTTGGCATCGCTTGTGGTGCCTGTGAGCACATCGATACCCTTGTCGGTAAGTTCTACGCTATTGTTCTTTTCGTCGATAACGAAGTAGAGCGGGTCGGTGACTATGTGCATTTCGCGGCTGTTGTCCTGCATATAGTAGGCCTCGGTCTTGAGCATTGCAGGCTTGATTCCCTCCTGGCTCAAGAACTTGATGAGTGCGCCATTCTTTGGCAGACCCTTGAATGCACGGTAGAGCAGCAGCGAGCCCTCTTTCACCTTCTCGCTGTCGTCGCTTGCCATGAGAGTCTTGGCTTGGGCGAGCAGCTCGGTGACGAGCTTGCGCTGTGCGTTGACCACGCGCTCCACATTGTTCTTGTAGTCGAGGAACATCTGGTCTTCGCCCTTAGGCACAGGACCCGAAATGATGAGCGGTGTACGCGCGTCGTCGATAAGCACCGAGTCGACCTCATCGACGATGGCATAGTTGTGCTTGCGCTGTACCAGCTCTTCGGGAGTGGTGGCCATATTGTCGCGGAGGTAGTCGAAACCGAATTCGTTGTTCGTACCGAAAGTGATGTCGCAGTTGTAGGCTGCACGGCGTTGCGGTGTGTTGGGCTGCGTCTTGTCGATGCAGTCAACCGAAATACCGTGGAACATATATAGCGGGCCCATCCACTCCGAGTCGCGCTTGGCGAGGTAGTCGTTGACCGTAACCACATGCACGCCGTTTCCGGTGAGTGCGTTGAGGAACACCGGGAGTGTAGCCACGAGGGTCTTACCCTCACCGGTTGCCATTTCGGCGATTTTTCCCTTGTGGAGCACGATACCTCCAATGAGCTGCACGTCGTAGTGAATCATGTCCCAAGTCACTTCGTTGCCTCCGGCAATCCAGTGGTTGTGGTAGATGGCCTGGTCGCCGTCGATTTCAAGGAAGGCCTTTCCTGCGGCAGCAAGGTCGCGGTCGAATTGCGTAGCAGTCACCTCGATGCTCTCATTTTGGGCGAAGCGGCGTGCAGTGTCCTTCACCACTGCAAACACCACCGGAAGCACCTCGTCGAGCTTCTCTTCAAGCACTTCGAGCACTTCTTTCTCAAGCTTGTCGATCTTCTCCCACACCGGTTCACGCTCCTCATAGTCGAGCGTTTCAACGTGCTGTTTCAGCTCGGCGATTTTCTCGCGCTGCGGAGCCACGCTCTCCTTTAGGGTGTTGCGCACCTCGTCGATGCGGGCACGCAACTCATCGTTAGTCAGCTTCTCAATTTCGGGGTACACGGCCTTGATTTGCTCCACGATGGGCATAATCTTCTTGAGGTCGCGGCTCGATTTGTCGCCGAATAGCGATTTGAAAAAAACCGTAAATCCCATTAATAAATATTTGGTTATTTTTTACATGTTGTTATTTGTAGTTTTTATTATTTTTCATTGAAAACATGCCAAATGTGGCTAAAAGCCACGGCATTACAATTTGCAAAGATACAATCTTACGCAGAATTGTGCAAAAAATCAATGATTTAAGTTTGCCCGAAACCGATAATTTGCCCACTGTCGGCCGACAACAGGCTCTGTGTGCTGTCGCTCAGTGTGCATCAATAGAGCGAAAGGGGCATTTCGCGTGCTGCATTTGGCGAGCGCACGCGCAGAATGCGCGACACTGAGGGGGCGAGTATGGTGGCTTCCACCGGCTCGGCAATTTTGCGCGGCACCACGCCGCGAGCCATGATGAATGCCGGAGTGCTTATGGCATTGTAGCGCACAATGCGCTCTTGCTTGTCTTTTTTTGAGCGTTCATTCTCCACTATTCTCCACCCGGGGGCAACCTCGATGGTCACGTCGCCGGCAACCGAAGGGACCATGCATCGGTGCAGGCGGTGTGCTTCGGCACTTGAGGGGTTGTTGAGAATCTCCTCAAAGTTGTAGGCGGCACTCACGCCGCTCATCTGGCGGAGAAACTCGCTCGACTTGGCGCGCACTTCACTCAGGTTGATGCTCTTGCTCTTTATCAGGTCGCGGTTGAGATAGAAGCTGCCGTTGTAGTATCCGTTCACCCAGTCGCCGTTGCCGTAGATGGCCATGAGATACATGTTGAGAAGCGAGATGGCGCGAGTGGGGAAAAATTCGCCCGAAGGTATGCCGAGCCGCTCGTCATAGAGCGAGTTGTCGCAGAAATATCCTGTCGAAGAAAGCACGACAACGGCATTTTGCAGCCCCACAGCCGAGTCGATGGCACTGAGCAGGCGTGCAATCTGCGAGTCGAGCTTCAGATAGGTGTCTTGCAGCTCAATTCTGTTCTCTCCGTCGCCCGAAAAGTCGTAGGGCGCGGCAGTAAGCCCAATGCAGAGCATGTCGGTGGTGCCGCGCTTGCCGAGGCGCAGCGACGACAGATACTCAAGAGCCATGTGCGTTACCTCCTCGTTGGCGAGCGGACTGTGCTTGAAGCGTGTGAAGCGGTCGCGGTCGTTCTTGGCGAAGGTGTGGCGGAATCGGGTGTACTGCTTGTGCGATGGTATGTCGCAATATTGCTCGGGCTTTAGCGAAGGAGTCCACACCATTGTGTCCATGCGAGTGGCAAGGGGCTGCTTGTAGTTGCAGTCGGTTATGGCGCGAGGCACATCCTTGTAGTAGGTTGAAGTTGCCCATTTGCCGTCGATGTCGCTAATCCAGAAGGCACTGTTGGCGGCATGGCCTGCCATTATGATAGCCTGCTGCGCATCGGTGGCAATAGAGTACACAAGTCCGTATTGGGTGGCGGAACGCAGCTCATCGGCGAGCGTCGACACTTGTATGGCGGCAGGAGAGAAGGTCTCATTTGTGAAATTGCCTATTTTGGCAGGGTCGCTCAGTGTGAAATCGGGCTGATGCGTTGCAAGACGGTAGATTTTCTCGCCGGCGATGCCGTTTACGCCGGGGAAAGCCCCGGTGAAGAGCATTGCGGTGGTGTTGGCTATGTCGGGCTGAGGAATGTCGAAGTGGAGGTTCTCAATGTAGGTGCCGCGGTCGATGAGGCGGTTGAAGCCCTCCTTGCCGAAGCGGCTGCGCAATAGCTCCACATAGTCGGTGCGTAGCTGGTCGACGACGATGGTCACCACAAGCTGCTGCCGCTGGTTGCCGGCAGGCACTTGCGAGAGCGACGTCACCGCCACGGTGAATGCCGCCACGAGCATCATCGCCCGTCGTATTTGTCGATTCCGTTTTCGCATTTAATTATTATGCTGTTGAGGTTTAGCCGTATTTCTTGTCACCATCAAGTAGCTCAGTGAGCGCACTGCAAGTGCTCCCATCAGTGGGAAAAACGCAGCGTTGGCACACTGCGGAAGCACAGCCCATAGAGCCATGGTGATGAAAATCACTGCAAAGTTAACAAAATGATAGCAAACTACCACCTTTTTTGCCGATTTTATCCACACCAGCACTGCCGGAACGATGTGCAGCGGGTGCAGCCACAGCAAGTTATAATTGGGCGATGTGGCTTCGTGTGTGGAAATGAACACAAGGAACGCCACTACTGCGCCTCCGAGGAATGCTATGCCGAATAGCAGCGAGTCGACCCATCGGGTAGACTTGCGCCGCCGCACATCGCGCACGCTCAGAGCCGCCATTGCGAGCAGCAGAGCCACGGCAAGGGTCATCGGGTGCAGATACCACGGCGTGGGAGGCAGAATGTCGCCCTCGTCGCTGCCTGGATTGAGCGTGTTGGTGTCGGTGACAAGCGGCACTCGCTCGCCGCCGCGCTCAATTGTGGCACCGCCAAAGGCTTGCATAAGGCTTATCGGGGCAAACATCTGCTGCCGTGCATCAAGCTCGTAATCGAGCCCGGAGCCGAGAGCGAGGTCGATTCCGAATTGCTGCCAGGCGTAGTTGGTATTGTAGCGGTGCATCATGCTCCTGAACGTAAGTCCGGAGGGCATCGGTGGGTACTGCAATGATTCGCCCACTACAGCCTCCACTATGTCGCGCGGACGTGTGGAGCAGTTGTCGAGCACATAGTTGTAGCGGTAGGTGCGGTTATCGGGCTGTGCGCCATTGAAGAGTGCATTGCTCACTGCACGGGCTTGCTCCGGGGTCAGATTGAGCACCTGCTCCACAATCTTGCGGTTTTCGTAGCCCACATACATGTATTCCGATGGGTAGCCGGCAAGCATATAGTCGGTTTCACCCTTCACGAAGCGGTAGATGAAATTGGGCGCACGAAAGTCGAATGTGCCATAGTTGAACACCCAGTCGTAGCCTTTGCCTCGCACACGCAGCTCGGTGTGTCCATAAAGCTCATAAATGTTCTGCCCAGGGTAGCATGTGATGAGGCTCACCACCACGTTGTCAGCCCTTGCCGTGTCGGTCGGTGCTGACTGCCGCAGTGGCAATGCGTGTGCCGTAATGCCCATGAGAATCAGGCACAACATTGTAGCCAAATATCTGAATAAATTCATTGCGCAGTAAATTTTCTGCAAAAGTAGCGAAAAAATGTGCATTACGCGTGCCAAAACCACTGAAAAAGCACAGGTTGGGCAAAATATAGGCAAAATCGGTGGCTGAAATATGCTACGATTGCGGTTTCAACAACGTGTCGAATTTCAACCGTATTTTCAAGCGCAAAAAGGGCTGTTCGCCAAAAAGTTTCCGCGAAAATTACCGAAAAAACAAAATAGTGGTATGACATTGGCTCAAACAGCACCTTAAATCCTTAAAAAATATCAAAAAGTATATAGTTATAATACATTATTAGTGGAAATGGAGTATCTTTGCAACTAAAATAAGTGGCATCTTGGCAGAGCTGCACAAGCGGGCGGTGACATTCTGCGCTCGATTTGCATTATTTTTTGCAATCAAACATTACAGCTCTGTTGCAAAACATTTGCTGCAATGCATTTGTTAATGTAATATAGCCAAATAGTTACACATTACGAAAAACTAAAATAACTCTTATATTAAACGTTTATTATGAACAGTAAATTAACATTTTCCATCATCGTTGGTGGAGCATTGGTTTTTACAAGCTGTGGTAAGAAACTCACCGAAATCGGTGCCGAGTATTTCACTGTAAATCCAAATCCCCTCGAAGTAGTAGGTGACAAAGTTCCTGCTACTGTGACCGCTCAAATTCCCCAAAAGTTCTTCTTGAAAGATGCAGAAGTAACAGTTACTCCTTACCTCGTCTATGGCGACAAGGAGACTCCTTCGGCTCCCTACACTGTGCAGGGTGAGAAAGTTAAGGGCAACAATCAGGTTATTTCTTACGAAAACGGAGGTACTGTGACTTTCCCCGTTATGTATGCCTACACTCCTGAAATGGCTAAGAGCGACCTTATGCTCGATTTCCAAGTTCAGCAGGGCAGCAAGATTTATACTCTTCCCCGCGTGAAGGTGGCTGAAGGCGTTATTGCCACTTCTACAATTGCAACAGCAGCTACCGTTGAGCCTGCCGCTTCGACCGACAAGTTCCAGCGCATCATTAACGAGAAGTACACTGCCGACATACGATTCCTCATCAACCAGACAAATGTTCGCAAGAGCGAGCTTAACTCTGACGAGCTTAACACCCTCAAGCAGCGCATCAATGAGGCTCAGGGTGACGAGAAGCTTCAGGTTGAGGGTATCAACATTTCTTCATACGCTTCTCCTGATGGTGGTGTGAAACTCAACACCCGCATCGCTGAGGGTCGTGAGAAGAACACTC
>CAMFSS010000123.1 GCA_945983195.1 uncultured Prevotellaceae bacterium
TTGGAATGTTGCATTATTACAATGAGATATGTAAAAACGTGATTGAAGATGATTTTGTATCCTAATGCCAAGGTGAATCTTGGTCTTGACATAGTGAGGAAGCGACCTGATGGGTATCACGACATTTCGACGGTGTTTTATCCCATCGGTCTGACCGATATTCTTGAGGTGGTGCCAGCCAAGGGCGATGATGCTACTCTCACCACCTACGGCCGCCACATCGACTGCCCGGTGGAGAAGAACTTGGTGATGAAGGCCTACAGGCTGATGCAGCGCGAATTTGCCGCTCCACCGGTCGACATTTATCTGACGAAGATTATTCCCGACGGTGCAGGGCTTGGCGGTGGCTCGGCTGATGCTGCTTTCACCATGATAGCTGTGAATGAGCTGTTTGGGCTTGGTGTGCCACAGGAGCAGCTTGCTGCGCTTGCTGCCACAATAGGTGCCGACTGCCCATTTTTCATCTATAACCGCCCCATGAGTGCCACCGGAATAGGCGATGTGCTTGCCGACTGCCCTGTGTCGCTCAAAGGCTACAAGATGCTGCTTGTGAAGAGCGACGACATTTCAGTTCCCACCAAACTGGCTTACAGCCGTGTGACTCCGCAAGTGCCCGAAATTGAGGTGACTGAGATTGTTGCCCGGCAGATAACCGAGTGGCAAGGTGTGCTGAAAAACGACTTTGAGCCAAGTGTGTTTGCCTCGTTTCCACAGCTTGCAGCACTGAAGGCGCGATTGCTTGAGTGCGGAGCGGTGTATGCCGCCATGTCGGGATCGGGTTCATCGGTCTTCGGCATCTTCGAGAGTGCCAATATGGCAGACAAGACGCAGTTTGCCGAGTTTGGCAATGTTTTTGATATTCAGTTGTGACAGATACGCGGTGCAACCGTGTAGTAGCCGAGGTGCGAGGGCTGTAGCAGCCTGACACTTTGGCATTTGTGACATTTGCAAAAAATAAAAACAAGATATTATGGCTAAAGAAACAGATAACACGACTGAAAAGAAAGAAGTGGAAATCCCCGAAAACGGACAAAACGGCACTCCTGCCGAGGCTCAAACAGCCAAGGAGCAGCAGGAAGAGGCTAAGGAGCCGACTCTTGAGGACAAGATTGCCGACTTGGAAGCCCGGCTTGAGAAAGAGAAGAAGGAATATCTTTTCCTTATGGCTGAGTTCGACAACTTCCGCAAGCGCACGCTGAAGGAGAAGATGGAGATTATGAAGAACGGCGCCGAGAAGGCTATGGGCGACATTCTCCCCGTAATCGACGACTTTGAGCGAGCACTCCAGGCCATGAACGGGCAGACTGATGTGGAGGGTCTGAAAGAGGGTGTGGAGATAATCTACAACAAATTCATAAAATACTTGAAGGACAACGGCGTAGAAGCCATTGACTCCAACAAGGCTACATTCGACACTGAGCTGCATGAGGCAGTAGCCAATTTCCCGACTCAGGAGGAGGAACTGAAGGGAAAGGTAATCGACACCGTGCAGAAGGGCTATATGATTAACGACAAGGTGCTTCGCCACGCCAAAGTGGTGGTGGGGCAGTAAAGATATCTAATTTCGGAGAACAACGACGATGGAAAAAAGAGATTACTATGAAGTGCTTGGCGTGAGCAAGAACGCCACTGCCGATGAGCTAAAGAAAGCCTACCGCAAGAAAGCCATTCAGTATCACCCCGACCGCCAGCAAGGCAAGAGCGAGGAGGAGAAGAAGGAGGCTGAGGAGAAATTCAAAGAGGCGGCAGAGGCTTACGACGTGCTCAGCAACCCCGACAAGCGTGCCCGATACGACCAGTTTGGACACAACATGGGCAATATGGGCGGCGGCTTCGGTGGCGGCGGCTTCGGCGGCGGAATGTCGATGGACGACATTTTCTCGCACTTCGGCGATATATTTGGCGACGTGTTTGGCGGCGGTGGTGGCCGGCAGCGTGGTGGCCGGCGCGTGAACCGCGGTACCGACCTGCGCGTGAAGGTGCGCGGGACGCTGAAAGACGTTGCTCACGGCGTGGAGAAGAAGCTCAAGATTCCGCGCTACGTGGCATGTGAGGATTGCCACGGCACAGGTGCAAAGGGCGGTACTGCCTACAAGACCTGCGACCACTGCCACGGCACAGGTGTGGTGACGCAAGTGCGCCAGACGATGCTTGGCATGATGCAGACGCAAAGCCCGTGTCCGCAATGCGGTGGTGAGGGTAAGATCATCACCGACAAGTGTCCGCACTGCGCCGGCGAGGGCATAGAGCGCAAGGAGGAGATTATCACAGTGAAGATTCCTGCCGGAGTGAGCGACGGAATGACACTGAGCATGCAGGGCAAGGGAAATGCCGCACGACGTGGCGGTGTGCCGGGCGACCTGCTCATAGTGATTGAGGAGGAGAAAGATGCCGAGCTTCAGCGCGAGGACAACAATCTAATCTACAATCTGATTCTCGACTTCCCGACGGCAGTGTTCGGCGGAAAGGTGGAAGTTCCTACTATCGACGGACGCGCACGCCTCACAATCGACCCGGGCACACAGCCCGGCAAGGTGCTGCGACTTCGCGGCAAGGGCCTCCCGTCGCCCAACGGCTATGGCAACGGCGATATGCTGGTGAACATCATGGTGTATGTGCCGCAGAATCTCAACCGCGAGGAGCGCGAAGCCATTGAGAAACTCCGTGGTTCGGAGAATATGACGCCAAGCGAAAGCGAGAAGCGAAGCATCTTTGCACGTCTGCGCCATCTGTTCGACTGACAATCAATCCCAAATCGGTCAAGCGAATCGCACGCAACGATAATAAAAGCAACGGCAGCCGAGAGTAACATGTAACCGGCTGCCGTTGCTTTTTATTTTTTCTTCTGCGCGGCACTCAACAGCCGCGCAAAAGTGGTTTGGCGAATACGTTAGAGATATTTGTCGCCGAAAGAGGCTTTCACATCGTTGACGAATTGCTTTATGCGCTGCTCCTCGGCAATTGGGCAGATGAGCAGAACATCGTCGGCATCGGCTACAATGTAGTCCTTCAGCCCCGATGCCACCACCAGCTTGTCGCGTCTGACGGCTATCATATTGTCCTTGCAGTTGTAGAGCAGAGCCTTGCAATTCTGCGTCACATTGCCTTCACGGTTCTTTGGTGAGTAGTCGTGCAGCACACTCCATGTGCCGAGGTCGTTCCACCCGAAGTTGACACACTGTACATACACATTGGGGGCTTTCTCCATCACGGCAAAGTCGATGGAAATGTTGGGGCACGACTCAAAATTGTTCTTGATCGACTCCATCTCACGCGGAGTGCCGAAGTCGTCGGCGATAGCGTCGAAGCAGTCGGCGATGTCGGGGGCATAGCTGCGAATAGCATTGACAATGCTGCTTGCCGACCACAAGAACATACCCGAATTCCAGAAAAATTCACCTGTGGCGATAAACACCTTTGCCAACTCCAAATTGGGCTTCTCGGTGAACGTCTTTACCTTCGAAATTCCTGCGGTGTCGCTCTCGTTGCCCACTTGTATGTAGCCGTAGCCGGTTTCGGGGCGGTTGGGCTTTATGCCCAGCGTGAGGAGCGCATCGTGCTTCTCAATGAAATCAAATCCTGAAATGATGTTGCTGCGGAACTCAGCCTCCTTGAGAATGAGGTGGTCGCTTGGAGCCACCATAATGGAGGCTTGCGGATTGATGGCTTTAATGTGCCATGCAGCCCAAGCAATACATGGTGCGGTGTTGCGGCGCGCAGGCTCAAGCAGGATTTGCTCCTTCTTCAGCTCCGGCAGATGCTCCATCACCTGCGGAGCATACACTTCATTGGTCACCACCAGTATATTTTCATCAGGCACGATACCCTTGATGCGGTCGTAGCTCATCTGTAGCAGAGAGCGACCGGTGCCGAAAAAGTCGATAAACTGTTTCGGGCGCTCGGCGCGGCTGTAGGGCCAGAATCGGCTTCCTACACCGCCACACATTATCACACAATACCTGTTGTTCATGTTTTTAGTTGTTGTTTGGTTCTCAATAGTTGTTGAGTCATAGCCGCTTCATCATTAAAACATACCGTCTTGTGGCTGCCTGGAAACTTAAATGCCTTTTCTTGCCGGAACGATGCGCGGCTGCTCCTCTATTTTTTTGCTAAGATAATAATAAAAAGTGACATGATGAACACTTTTAGCCATTTTGATGCGAAAAACTTCTTTTCGACCACTTTTCCATCTGTTTGACCCATTGGAGGCGCTTTTTTGCATAATTTTTCACGGGTTGCATACAAGCCCTATGATTAATTTCGACAAATAGTATGTTTTTGTATGTAATTCTAAAACTTTAACACTAATATTATAATATATATACTCTTATCATTATAAATTTGCAAATCAATAGAATATTTACTACCAAATTAATAATTTTAAGAATCAAATTATGAAGAAATTCCTACTTTCCCTGATTGCTTTATTGGCAGCAGGCAGCATTGTGGCAAACAATTTGCCTCAACGCGAGGGTGCTGCGCAGATGAAGCAACTCAATGCAGCCGAGCGCCATGTGCGCCCTGCTTTTGTAAAGCCTAATGCCGGGCTGCAATTTGCGCCAATGGCTGTCGAAGCTCCTGAAGTATTCTACGAAGTGCCATTTTTGCACACTCTCGGAAAGGGTGAGGCTAACATCACCGGCAACTATGTGGGCTTCGATGTGAATAACGACACAAAGACGTGGAAAATAGGCGGTATTACCGCTTACAGCGTGTGCATGAAGCCCGCAGAGGGCGCAATGGACGACTGGATGATTTCACCGGCAATACATCTTGTAGCCGGAAAGACCTACATGCTCTCGGTGCAGTTCTGCTCAGTGCTCTCAGCCGGAACTGAGGAGAAACTTGCCATATACATGGGCGGTGAGCAGACGGTGGAGGCTATGACCACTCCCATCGTTGCCGAAGCTACTGCCACTCAGGGCAAGACCCTCGTAGATGTGGTGCAGAATTTCACAGTGAATGCCGACGGCTACTACTACATCGGTTTCCACGCAATGTCGGAAGCTGCAAAGTCGGGCAACATGAAGCTGTGCAACTTTGCTATCGAAGACCCGTCGGAGCGTGTCGACCCACCGGCAGCAGGAGAACTTGCATTCCAAGTAGCTCCCAATGGCGAGCTTAAGGCTGCTATCACCTACACTGCACCGACTACAACCCTCACTAACGCCGCTCTTGCCGCTATCGACAGCGTGCAGGTGAGCGTCAACTACAAGCACGTACTCACGCTCACCGACGTGAATCCGGGCGACGTGAAGACATTCGATGTGAACGTGCTCAACAACTTCAATGTGGTGGAAGCCGTAGCATACGTGAAAGACACTCCGGGTGCCGTAGCCAAGACTCCGATGTTCTTTGCAGGATATGACAATCCGCAGCCGATCACCAATGTGAAGGCTACCCTGTCGGCCGACTGCAAGACTGTAACACTCACATGGGACAAGGCTTCATCTGTCGGCGAAAATGGAGGCTACGTAGATGTTGACAAGGTCACCTACTATGTGTTCAATGCTTTCGGTTCGGTTTACGACCCTGCCATTGCTGTGACTAGCGAAACATCGGCTACTTTCGACTACTCCGACCTCACAGCGCAGGATTTTGCGGCATTTGAGGTTACTGCCGGAATCGACGAAACCTATTACTCGCTTGGCTCAGTGAGCAACATTGTGGTTGTCGGTCCTGCCGATGCTCTTCCGTTCACAGAGAGCTTCTCAAACAAGACTTCCAACCAGGCGTGGATGATTGCACCTGAAACAGACTTCGGCTCTTTCATCTGCCAGTTTGTAGGCGACAATGAGCTTCCGCTCGCATCAGACGACGAAGAGGCTCCGACAGAATACCTCAACTCCCACGATGCCGACAATGGCTTCTACCTGATAATGCCGGTTGAGGCCAATGCCAACTTTGGCTTCTGCTCGGTGAAAGCCGACATTTCGAAAGCTGCGAATCCGGTGCTCGAATTCTACTATCAAGGCAAAGGCAGCGCACTCGATGTGCTTGTAGCTGCCGAAAGCGGAGACTTTGAGGTGGTGAAGACTATCGACCTCAAGGAGAATCCTACCGATGGCTGGACTCTGTGCCGCGTGGAGCTGAATGCCTTCAAGCAGGCTGCCTTCATTCGTGTGGAGCTGCGCGTACGTTCTATCCATAACACCGACAGCGAGACCTGGAGTGTGCCAATCGACAATATTCGTATTCGCGACCTTGTAGACTCCGACTTGCGCCTTGCAGCACTCAAAGCATCGGCTTCAGTGAATAGCGGCAAAACTGTGGATATGGTTGCTGCCATTGAGAATCTCGGCTCTGAGGCGTGCACCGGTGCAATGCTCGAAATCAGCGATGGCGATGGCGTTATCGGCACAATTGAGCTGCCTGAAATAGCTTCGATGGCAGTAGCCAAGATGCCGTTCCTGATAAAGACCTCGGCTGCAACTCCTGCTGAATACACCATCACAGCCACAGTGAAGTGCGCCGAAGATATGGAAGAGAGCA
>CAMFSS010000124.1 GCA_945983195.1 uncultured Prevotellaceae bacterium
GCTCATTGCTCTTCTGCTCGTAGGAGCGAACAAGACGTTCACGCTCACGATACATCTTGTCCTGGTCGGAAATGCGGTTGATAGAGTCCTCAAAGTTGGCAAGGTTGGCGCGTGTAGCCTTCATATCGAATTTATCGAAAGCCTTGTCGACAGCTTCGCGATACTCATTGTAGATTTTGTCCTTCTCCTTGAATGGCACATGACCGATCTCCTGCCACTGCTTCATGAGAGCACGCACCTTTGAAGCCGGCTCTTCGGGAGCTTCTTCGGCAAGGATAGCGTTGATTGCAGCCACAATTTCCTTCTTGGCCTTGAGATTGTCGTGTTCGACTTTGCGTACATTGGTTGTCTGCTTTCCCTTCTCATTGAAGAAGTGGTCGCATGCAGCGATGAAACGCTTCCACACCACGTCGCTATATTTCTTGGCTACGGGACCTACTGTCTTCCACTCCTTCTGGAGGGCAACGAGCTCGTCGGTAGTCTTTTTCCAGTCGGTAGAGTCCTTGAGAGCCTCGGCGCGTTCACACAGAGCCTGCTTCTTCTGCAAGTTGGCAGCAAGTTCTTCCTTCATCTTCTTGAAGAACTCAGCCTTGCGTGCGAAGAATTCGTCGCAAGTCTTGCGGAAACGTGCGAATAGGTCGGCATTCACCTTCTTAGCTGCGAAACCGAGCTTCTTCCACTCCTCTTGCAGCTCGATGATTTGCTTAGTAGCCTCGTCCCAACCGGCGTAGGTCTTGATGGCAGCGATGTCGATAGCTTCCACCTTCTCGCAGATAGCGGTCTTAGCAACTTCGTTCTCTTTCTCCTTCTCCTTGCGAGCCTCGAAGAAAGCCTGGTACTTCTTGTTGACAACGGCAGATGCATCCTTGAAGCGTGTCCAAAGCTCTTCGCGAATCTCCTTGGCGACAGGACCAATCTCACGCCACTGGTTGTGAAGCTCTTGCAGCTTCTTGAAAGCACTTACCACATCGTCGACTTGACCGAGAGTCTCGGCATCGGCACAGAGCTGCTGCTTTATTTCGAGGTTCTTCTTGAAATCGTAGTCGCGCAGTTCCTTGTTCATCTTCAGGAGGTCGTAGAAATTCTCGGTAGCGAGTTGGTATGACTTCCAGATGTCGGTAATTTCGGTGGCAGGGATATCACCAATAGCCTTGAAATCCTGCTGGAGCTGTTGTACGCGAGAGTATTGCTTATTGATGTTGTCGGGGTCGGCAACGATTGCATTAATTTCGGCGATTATGTTGCGCTTTTTCTCCAAGTTCTCGGCACGGAGAGCCTCTTGAGCGGCATTAAACTCGGCACGCTTCTCTTTGATTTGGTTGAGAACGTCTTTGAAAGTGGCTTCGTCGGCATCTTCGGGAACGGCAAAAGCCGCCTCCTCGTTGCCTTTAGCGAGGAACTCCTCGCGGAGAGCGGCAATCTCGGCATTACGCAGCGAGTAGAACGCCACTTTGATTTGAGCCACATCGTCCTTGATGCTGTCGACAGGTTTTTCGAGCAACTCACGAAGAGCCTCCACAAGTTCGGGTTTCGACTTTCCGGCGTAAGAAGGAGCCGAGGCATCATTCTCACCGGCAGGAGCATCGTCGGTTACAGCATTATCCACTACCGAAGCATCAGCCTCATTTTCAGTCACTACATCGGCATCGGCTGCTGGAGTCGATTCCGAGTTCAAGGTTACGTCCTGGTTCAGTTGTTCTTCTGATTCAGACTTTTCACGCAATTCCATAATTCATGTTGTTTAATAGTTCCGCTCATTGGAATAGATAAATCCAGCAAAAAGATGATAGTTTCCATGCCAATGATTCAATACATTAGCCCCACCGTTAGGGGCGGTTTCTAACTTCAAAGTTCAAATGTACACAAAATTTTTAATATCCTAATTATTCTTCGCAAATTTTTCGAAAAAAGCCGAAAAAAAAACGGCAAAATCACCAAAAAACGGCAAGAAAGCTGCTAAAGACACTTCACTTGTCGGTGATTGAACTGTAGATATTTTTAATAGCTAATTTTAAGTGCGGAATGTCATGGATAATGGTTTCCCAAAGAATTTCATCATCAATTGTGTAGTAGCCGTGTATTATAACATGGCGCATATTGATGATGTCGCGCCATGGTATTTCGTTGTGATTGTCGATAAAATCCTTTGATAGCTTATATGCTGCTTCACCGATGACTGCAACATTATAAAATATCGCATATTTAAGTATTTTATTGTTGCAAAAAGATTCAAAGTCGACATTTTGCTTAAATTCATTGATGTTATCAATGGCTTCAAGAATGTGCAGCAGACGCGTGGTGTCGTTAATTGGCTCTCTCATAAATTAGGATTTTGTCGCGTTCTACATTATTGGCAGCAAAAGGCTTGATAGAGCCATTTTTTACAAGGTCGATCTCGCGTCCCAAGAGTTCTTTCAAGTCCCCATAAATGCATGAGTATTTAAGCAAGCCAACGTGTGCTGATTTGTCGAAATCTACGATTATGTCAATGTCGCTTTGAGCGGTTTCTTCACCACGAGAGAATGAGCCAAAAAGCCAAGCCCTCACAACAGGCTGCGTTGCAAAGTATAGCTTAATTTTAGGAATTAATGCTTCAATGGTTGATTCTGACATATTGCCCATAGCGATACATTAGGGATTTATGATGCGAAAATAATAAAATAACTTTTCTTTTGCAAATAATGAATGAGAATTTTCGTAGGGATAAGAAAGTGAAAGGCAGGCACCCGGGGTGGTGTCTGCCTTTGATATTGATGAACTTTTGGGAATTGTCCCGTTACGTTCCGTTTGGAATCGTTCTGTTGCGGAATTTTCCGTTTGGAATCGTTCAGAGCGGGAATTAACCGAGGAAGCCGAGGAGTACACCGGCTGCTACGGCTGAACCGATTACGCCTGCAACGTTTGGACCCATGGCGTGCATGAGCAGGTAGTTGCTGGGGTCGTACTTCTGTCCCATATTGTTGGAGATTCGTGCCGACATAGGTACAGCCGAAACTCCGGCGTTACCGATGAGCGGGTTGATTTTCTTGTCTTTGCCAAGGAAGAGGTTGAAGAACTTCACAAAGCAAACACCCGATGCCGAAGCGATGCAGAATGCCATGAAACCGAGTGCGAAGATGAAAATCGTCTCCTTAGTGAGGAACTCAGATGCCTGTGTAGATGCTCCTACAGTCATGCCGAGGAGGATTGTAACAATGTCGGTGAGGGCATTGCTTGCAGTCTTGGCAAGACGAGTAGTTACACCGCTCTCGCGGAGCAGGTTACCGAAGAAGAGCATACCGAGCAACGGAAGGCCTGAAGGCACGAAGAAGCATGTGAGAATAAGTCCGAAAATCGGGAACAGAATCTTCTCGTTCTGCGACACGGCGCGTGCAGGCTTCATGCGAATGAGACGCTCCTTCTTGGTTGTGAGCAGTCGCATGATAGGCGGCTGGATAACCGGCACAAGAGCCATGTAGGAGTAAGCCGACACGGCGATTGCGCCCATGAGGTTGGGAGCGAGCTTCGATGAAAGGAAGATGGCAGTAGGACCGTCGGCACCGCCGATTATGGCGATAGCACCAGCCTGGTCGGGAGCAAATCCGAGGAGGAGCGCTACCATGTAGGCACCGAAAATGCCGAACTGGGCGGCAGCACCCACAAGCATCAGCTTAGGATTGGCGAGCAGAGCCGAGAAGTCGGTCATTGCACCAATACCAAGGAAGATTAGTGGCGGATACCAACCGGCACTCACACCGTTGTAGAGGATATTGAGCACCGAGCCCTCTTCGTAGATACCGATTTCATTACCCAATTGGAAGGGAATGTTTCCAATCAAAATACCAAACCCGATTGGCACGAGCAGCATAGGCTCGAATTCATGCTTAATTGCGAGGTAAATGAAGAACAGACCCACGCAGAGCATAATCAGGTGAGGGATTGTTACGTTATAAAAGCCAGTGAATTCCCAAAATTGCTGGAAGTTTTCACTGAAAAATTGCGCTAAATCCATTATTATTCGATTATGATAATGTCGTTACCTTCAAGGACAGAGTCGCCCTTGTTAACACAAATAGCCTTGACTACACCGCTCTTTCCGGCGTTGATGTTGTTCTCCATCTTCATAGCTTCGAGGATGGCAACCACATCGTTTGGAGCGACAGTGTCGCCCACTTTCACTTTCACGTCGATGATGACGCCCGGAAGCGGAGCCTTGACAGCCGACTGACCGGCTGAAACGGTGGGCTTGCTGATAACCTTGTCGCCAGTGGCAGTGCGAGGAGCAGCAGTCGGCTTCACCGACTTGATAACCACAGGAGCGGCTTGCTTTTGCTCAATCTCCACTTTGTAGGGCACACCATTAACTTCCACCGTAGCGATGTTGTGGTCGATGTCGCCGATAGAAACTTTGTAGTCGTTTCCGTTGATTTTATATTTATATTCTTTCATTGTATGACGTTAATTAATGAGTTGATTTGAGTGAAATTACCAAGTTTTCAGGTTAGGAGTTTCGCGGAGAGTGTAGATTTTAGAGCTCCATGGCGAATAAGCCTTCTTCACCTTGTTGATGGTGAGAATTGTAGTCTCCTTGTCGTGAGCGTTGAGGTGCTCATAGAGAGCCATAGCGATTGCAGCGATTTCCTCACCTGAGTCGCCCTTGATTGTAGCAGGGGCATCGGGGTGTGAAGCGATAGTGGCAGCCTTCTTACGAGTAGCTTTCTTTTCATTGAGCTTTCCGAAGAAGAAGAAGCAGATGCTCAAGAGAATAAGAGCCGAGAACACGATTCCCATAGCCATGAGCGTGAGCACGAAGCCGTGGGGGTCGTTGGCGCGGAATTTCTCTACGCTGCTGTTGGTGCTCTCCACCTTATTCACTTCACCTGGAGTGATGTAGCCGAGAGCAGCGCCGTCGCGCACTTCCCAGCACTCAGGGTGGAACTTCACATTTTTGTCGTCCTTGTCGCCGCTGATGCCGTCGTGCTTGAGAGCATAAGAGCAGTTGGCGGGCAAGTTGGCAGGAACGACAACTTCATCAATTAAAGTCTTGCCGTCGGCATCGAAAAGATAGATGTGGTTGTCGACACCCGGGGTCAATTCGAAGCTGAGGTGGAACGTGCCTTTGCCGGGGTCGTTGTCGGCAAAGAACAACACGTGCTGCAGCGGACCAAGCTTGGTGTTGTGGTCGCCACGAGGCACGCCATACATAGTAGGGACGCTCTTGTCGTTGGTGATGTACACGTTTGAGATTTGCATAGAAGCTCTTGTGGAGTTGAACAGCTCAATCCAAGCGTGACGACGACCGTAAGCGTCGAGACAATTGCTGTCGTTTTGCACCATCACTTCATTGAACACCAAGCCCTTTCGGCCCTGTGCGAAGGCAGAGATAGTGCAGAAAAGTGCTGCCAGCAATATCAATATTCCTTTTTTGTTCATTTTAAGCAATTTGAGAAGTTATTTACAAAGGAATGTTACCATGCTTCTTGGCAGGGTTAGTTACCTTCTTGGTTTGCAATTGCTGGAGTGCACGGATTATGCGGAAGCGAGTGTTGCGCGGTTCGATAACGTCGTCGATGTAGCCATATTTGGCTGCATTGTAGGGGTTGCAGAAGAGCTTGTTGTACTCATTCTCCTTGTCGGCGATGAACTGAGCGTACTCGTCCATAATCTTCTTAGCCTCGTCGGCCTTGCCGGCATCCTTGGCTTCTTTGGCAGCCACTTTGGCAGTCTTGGCTTCCTTGGCATAGAGCACCTCGGCAGCACCGGCAGCACCCATAACGGCGATTTCGGCAGTAGGCCAAGCGTAGTTCATGTCGCCGCGGAGCTGCTTGCAGCTCATCACGATGTGGCTACCGCCATAGCTCTTACGGAGAGTGACAGTGACTTTAGGCACAGTAGCCTCGCCGTATGCATAGAGAAGTTTTGCACCGTGGAGGATAACTGCGTTGTACTCTTGACCCGTACCCGGAAGGAATCCCGGCACGTCGACGAGAGTTACCATTGGAATGTTGAAAGCGTCGCAGAAGCGTACGAAGCGTGCAGCCTTTCGCGAAGCGTTGCAGTCGAGCACTCCGGCGAGATATTTAGGCTGGTTGGCAACGATACCAACAGACTGTCCGTTGAAGCGAGCGAAACCAACGATGATGTTCTTTGCATAGTTGGCCGACACTTCGAGGAACTCGCCATTGTCGATGATAGCTCCGATGACGTCGTACATATTGTAAGCCTGGTTGGCAGCCTCAGGGATAATCTCGTTGAGAGAATCCTCAAGACGGTCGATCGGGTCGGTGCACTCTACGAGCGGAGCCTCCTCAAGGTTGTTTTGAGGAATGAAGCTGAAGAGCTTGCGGATAATCTTGATGGCCTCTTCGCCGTCTGCGGCAGCAAAGAGGGCAACGCCCGACTTCGAAGCGTGAATTTCGGCACCTACGAGAGCCTCTTGGGTAACGTCTTCGCCGGG
>CAMFSS010000125.1 GCA_945983195.1 uncultured Prevotellaceae bacterium
GTTGGCGCTCAGTTCGAGGTAGCGGGTGTCGCCTTCCATCTTCACTTCATATTTTGCAGTCTGTGCAGCCACGGTAGCCATGAAGTCGTTGCCGTCGTTGGTGTTAAACTCAGCGAAGATAGAGCAGTCTTTGTTCACATACACTGTTCCGCCCTCACCGGGGTTGTAGTTATATGCGCCGTCCATTGTGAATGAGATGCGGTCGTCATATACACCCCAGTCGGCTTTGTCGTTGGGCGCTGCGCTCCACCAGTTGGTACCGTCGGTACCCGGTTCGCCGCAGCCCATGTGTGCCGGCTTGCTGTAGTCGATGCGCCACTCTTTGTCGCATAGCTGGCGGAGTGTCTTCTCGTCGAGCATGTCATTTTCCACTACAAACGATTTTTCCACGCCACCTGTTGAGAATCCGTTGCGGTTGCCCAGGCGAAGCATGATGTTGTAGGTTCCACGCTTGTTGAACACCTTTGAGAGCGATCCGAGTGTAGAATACATGTCGGTGTTGTCGGCTCCGTCGTAGTCGCCGTCGCCATCGGTGTCAAGATACCACACCGGGTAGGTGCCTTTCGGCAGATTGGCTACGGTGGCTGTCATCTGGTTGGTGCTCGCATCTATTGTGAGGTCGAAGTCAATTCCCTCAAGGGTGGGAATGCCATTAATGTCGGCCCCGTCAAATTTATCGGGGGTGATGGCTGTATTCAGCAATCCTGCCATTACCAGACCCGATACTCGTTGAATTATATTGAAGTTCATAATATTTTTTACGGTTTAATGTGTGAGAAGATTTAGTAATTGTTGGGCTTCAATGATGGGTCGGCATCAAGCTCCGACTGTGCAAGAGGAATGTGCTTCTTGTTCTCGGTCCATGAGTTGGTGCGGTAGCCATACTTGTCGGGAACAAGGGTTGTGGCTGCAAGTCCTGAACGCACAAGGTCGAAATAGCGTTTTCCTTCACCCACAAACTCAAGGTGACGCTCCTCAATGATGTCGTTGCCGGTCACCGACGAGACGCTGCCGAGTCCGGCACGCTGGCGAACACGCGATACGTACTGTGCGGCATCGCCTGCACTGCCACCGGTCTGGAGCACAAGCTCAGCAGCATTGAGCAGTGTCTCGGCGAAGCGGTAGATGCGGAGGTTGTTGTTGTAGTTGAGGTTTTTCGAAGTGGGGCAATCCTTGCAGTTGTCGCTGTAGGGGCGATATTTGCCGAGCCAGATGTGAGTGTCCTGATAGCGCTCGTTGTAGCTCACGCCACGCACGTCCCAGCAAGTAGCATCGCGGCGGGTGTCGCCTTCGGCATACATTTCGTAGGTTTCGAGGCGCACGGGCATGAATCCCCAGCCGTCGCTGCCGCTGTCCCAGCCGTCACCGCCCGGCCACTGGTTGGGGGCGCAGAGAGTGGGAAGCACGGTTCCGCCAACAGACTTCGGTGTACCCCAGTCGCGCTGTGCGTTGTCGTCGTTGTAGTTCACCTCAAAGATAGCCTCGATACCCCATTCGCCGCTCTCTTTCCAGATGTCGGCATAGCTTGGCATAAGGTCGTATTTGCCCGATCCGATGATCTCTTTCATGTAGCCGAGAGCCGTTGGGTAGCGTTCTGTGTCCTTCTGGTACATTACCAATTCGGCATAGAGCATATATGCCATTGCCTGCGACACGCGTCCGGCGTTGGCATCGTCCCAGCGCATCGGGAGCACATTGCTCTTGATTATATCCTCAAGCTCCGGAATGAGTTGGTCATATATTTCGTCGGCAGTGAGCTGCGGTGCTGTGTAGGGCATTTCAAGGTTCTCAAGATAGAAAGGCACATTGCCGTAGAAGTGCCAGAGGATGTTGTAGTAGTACACGCGGAGCAGGCGTGCCTGCGCGGTGTAGCTTGCGCGGTTTTCGGCGGTTGAGCCACCCCAGCTGCAATATTTGATTACGTCGTTGCAGCGTTTCACGCCCGAATAGAAGTCGGTCCACAGTGTGGCAAGCGTGTTGTTGCCGTCGCCCTCAAAGTTGAAGAGCTTGTGCCAGTGCTGGTTGTCGGAGATGCTGTTGCCGCCCACCCAAAAGTCGTCGCCGAGGATTTCGGAGTCGATGTTGAGCGCGTTGTATGCTGTGCCGTCCCAGTCTGGCCAGTGCAGTGGGTCGTAGGCTGCGGTGAGGGCTTCGAGAAGGTGCTCGTCGGTGGTGTAGTATTCCTCAAGCGGCTCACCATTGGGGTTTTTCACATCTAAGAAACTGTCGCTGCAGGAGCCTGTGAGCATCAGTATGCTTGCCAGCGAGCCTGCAAGAATATATTTGTTCGTTTTCATATTCATCAATTGGTTCTTTAGGTTGGTTTAATTTAGAATGAGAGGTTGAAGCCCACTGTGTAGGTGCGAGCCTGTGGATAAACGCCATAGTCTACGCCGAGCGAGGTGCTGCTCGTTCCGATTTCGGGGTCATATCCCCAGTATTTTGTCCATGTGAAGAGGTTCTCAGCCATTACATACACGCGGAAGCGGTTGATTTTCACCTTCTGTGTGAGTGCGCGTGGCAGTGTGTAACCGAGCGATATGTTCTTGAGGCGCATGTATGAGCCGTCCTGCACGTAGATGTCGCTGCACACCCAGTTCTTGCTGTCGCCGAGTGCGAGGCGAGGAACGCGGTTTGATGTGCCTTCGCCGGTCCAGCGGCCGAGCATCCAGTTGGGATAGTTGCCCGATACCATATCCTGGCGGTAGGTGGCATCAAACACGTCAACACCCGTTACGCCCTGGAGGAAGAGGTTGAAGTCGAAGCCTTTCCACTCTGCACCGAGATTGATACCGAATGTCCAGTCGGGTGTGCCGTTGCCTATGTTGGTGCGGTCGTCGCTGGTGATTTTGCCGTCTTTGTTCATGTCGACGAAGCGGAGGTCGCCGGGAACAGCGTCAGGCTGTATCATTTCGCCGTCCTTGTTCACATAGGCTGCCACTTCGTCGGTGTTCTGGAACACGCCTGCTGTCTTGTAGCCGTAGAAGAAGGGGAATGGCTGTCCGTTCTCTGCACGAGTGCCGCCGTCGGAGAACTGGCTGATGCCGTAGTTGAGGAAACCGGTGTCGTTGCCGAGGTTCTTCAGCTCATTGTGCAGATATGAGGCGTTTGCCTTCACCGAGTAGTTGAAGTCGCCCACGCGGCCGCGGTAGCCGAGTTCGAATTCAATTCCTGAGTTCTCCATGTCGCCCACGTTGCCGTAGGGCTTCGATTCGCCCACATAGCTTGGGATTGGCATCTCTATAATCATTCCGTTGGTCTTCTTGATGAAGTAGTCGGCTGTGAATGTGAGTGCGCTGTTGAAGAAGCCGAGGTCGATACCTATGTTGGTCTGCTCGCTCTCCTCCCATTTCAGGTCGGCATTGGCAAGGCGGTTGGCTTTCGAGCCGATTGTCATGTTTGAGTTTTTGCCGAAGTAGTAGTTGTTGCCCATTGAGGTGAGGGTGGTGTAGAGGAAGTCGCCGATATTGTCGTTACCGTTCTTACCCCAGCTTACGCGCAGCTTCATGTTGTTGAGCCACTTGCGGGTCGATTCCATGAATTTCTCGTTCATGATGTTCCAGCCGAGCGAGAACGATGGGAACACGCCGTATTTATTGTTGCTTCCGAAGCGGCTCGAGCCGTCGCGGCGCACTGTGGCTTGGAGCATGTAACGCTCGTCGAAGTCGTAGCCTACGCGGGCAAACATTGACGAGAGGCGGTGCTCGGTGTACGGGCCGCCATACACGTTGAAGTGTGCTGATGCGCCGGTGATGTTGCCATTGGCGTCTTCTGAATACACGATGTCGCCGGTGGCGTAGTTGATTGATGGCTTGGCAGGGTTAACGAGGTCCCAGCGTCCGCCGCCAAGCTCGTCGCCCTTGAATTTTGTTGCCGACTGGCCCAGGAGCACGCTGAATGTGTGTGCGCCGATGGTCTTGTCGTAGGAGATTGTGTTTTCAACCTGCCATGTGCTGTTGTTGCCCTTGTATGCCGAAGCGTAGGTGTGGTCGGAGTTGTTGTTGCCCGACAGGTAGAACTTCTGTGTGGTTGCGCCGTCGCTGCCCCAGAACGATTGCTCTGCGCTGTAGGAGAAGTGATACTTGATGTTGTCCCAAATCTGGAGGTCAACTGTGAATTTGGGCATGAATTTGTGCGACCAGTTCTTGGTGGGGTTGCCTTGGAGCATCGCTACCGGGTTGTTCTGCTCGCCGTAGCTTCCGAAGTATCCGGGGATTGTGTAGGGATTGCCGTTGGCATCGCGGAAAAGGTCATACTTGGAGAACTGTGCCACCATGTCGTCGGCTGTTGCTCCTGTCACGGTTACGGGGAGAGTTGGTGCCATGTAGAGTGCAGAGCCGAGTACCGACCCCCAAGTGGAGTTGGCGTCGATACCGGTGTTGTGCACGCGCATGTACGATACGTTTGCTCCGATTACCATCTTGTTGAGGAACGAGCGTTCCTTGCTGTCGTCGAAGAGGGTGTAGGAGTTGTTCGAGCGGAGGGTGAGACGGTCGTAGTTGGAGTGGCCGTAGTTACCGCCCACAATACCTTCCTGGTCGATATAGCCCATTGAGAGGTAGTAGTTGAATTTCTCGGTAGCTCCGCTGATTGAGAGGTCGTGCTGCATGATGGGTGCTCCGTCGTTGAACACCTGATCCTGCCAGTCGGTTCCGTAGCCCTTCACAGTGTTGCCGTTGATGTCGGTGATGTTGTAGGGGTCGGCGAAGCGTGGCGACACGCCTCCGCGCACCTACTGCGCGTTTTGCAGCAGTGCGTAGTCGCTTGCGCCAACTACATCGCGCTTGCGCCACTTCGACTGCCAGCCGTAGGAGAAGTTGTAGTTGATTTGGGGCTTGCCCTCTTTACCCTTCTTTGTGGTGACGAGAATTACACCGTTGGCGGCACGCGCTCCATAGATAGCTCCCGAAGCTGCGTCCTTGAGCACCTCAATGCTCTCGATGTCGTATGGGTTGACAAGCTCCATACCGTTCTGGTCGGTTGCAAGTCCGTCAATGATGTAGAGTGGGTTGCTGTCGTTGATAGTACCGATACCGCGAATGCGAATCATCGACTTTGCGCCCGGCTGACCCGACGAAGATGTAACTGTGACACCGGCAGCCAGACCCTTGAGGGCATCTTCACTGCGGAGGTGAGCCTTTCCTTCGAGGTCATCGGCACTCACTTTGGCGATTGATGCGGTAACTACGCTCTTCTTCTGTACGCCGTAGCCGATTACCACTACTTCATCGAGTGCCTTGGCATCATCGGCAAGCGTGATTTTCATATCTGCGGCTGCCTTCACCTCTTTGGTTTCGCAGCCTACGTAGCTAATGACAAGTGTGGAGCCTTCGGGGGCTGATACTTGAAACCGTCCGTCGAAGTCTGACACCGTACCGAGTGTGGTACCTTTCACTTTCACTGTTGCACCGATGACCGGTTCGCCGGCTGAGTCAATAATGACACCCGTGAAGTTTTTCTTCTGCGAAAATGCCATTGTTGAAACCATGACGGCAAGAATCATCATCATGTTTCTTAATAGTTTCATGCAAATTTAATTTTAAGTTAGGTTAGTAATGATATGGTTAAATAATAATAATTTTTTGCTTTCACCCGGTTATGAGAGGGGGAATGCGTTGCAAATTTAGAATTAATTATATTCACTGCAAAAGAATTTAACTCACAAAAAACTCACTTTTTCTAAAAAGTGAGTTATATTTTTTGACAAATTATCATTGAAAATCAGAGAATTATTCAATATATGTCTATTTTTACTTTGTCGCGCTATTGCACTTTTCTATGTTGTCAAGCATATTTTTGTTTTTGGGATATTTAAGAATTGATGATAACTTTGCCCACATGAAAACTTTGAAGTTTTATATCCTCATTGTTGTGTCGTTTTGTGCATTGCAGGGGTTGGCGCAATGGCCTATCGTACGCAATTTCCCCACCGACGAATTTGGCGGCGGCACTCAGACGTGGAGCATCTCGCAGCTCGACGATGAGCGTATGCTGTTTGGCAACAACAGCGGATTGTTGATTTTCGACGGCAATTCATGGCAGGTGCATAAGGTGGAAAACGAATCGATGGTCTATGCCACTTTCTACGACCACGACTCGCGTAGAATCTATGTCGGGGCACAGAATGAGTTCGGCTATTTCTATTTCGACAAATATGGGGCATTGCGCTACAACAAGCTGTCGCAAAAACTGCCCGAAGATTGCAGCAATTTCAGCGAAATTTGGCGTATTCATAAAGTCTATTCAGCGATAATCTTCGAGTCGAAAAACTATGTGTTTATCATTACTCCGGAGGGCGATATCGAGACGCGCAGCATAAGTGAGCGCATTGAGCATTGTGCCATTATCGACGGCAAGATGATAATTGCGTGCCGTGAGCATAT
>CAMFSS010000126.1 GCA_945983195.1 uncultured Prevotellaceae bacterium
TACCGTTGTGTGTCTTGGTTGTTCGCTAAATTATTTCGCGGGGGTGGGATTAACTAAATTTTAATTACTGCAATGTGGGCATTCTTTGCTTTTTTGCAAAAATTCTGCAAATGATATTAATCAAGCACAAATATCACGCCGCTGGTATTGTTAATTGCGGTATCTGATATATATTTGTGGCATAAACAGCTTACTTGACAGAGGTTTGTTAAAATTTATATCATTTTGAAAGTAACAAATATGCAGACTATTTTACGCTATAATTTACTTCTGGTGGTGTCGTTCATGCTCTCAGTGCCTGCCGTTGCGCAAGTGAAGAGGGTGAACAATTGCAACCCAATGTCGAGAACACAATCGCCTTACGGTGAGGTGATCTACGAGTACGACTACGTCGACGTGCAGCCCCAGTTCCCGGGCGGCGACTGCGCCCTCACCAATTTCATCAACAAGACTCGCGAATATCCCTACGAGGCTTACCGGAAGAAGATTCAGGGTCGCGTGCTTTGCAGCTTCATCGTCAATGCCGACGGCTCGGTGAGCCACATATCGGTGGTGCGCGGAGTCGATGGCGAGCTTAATCGCGAAGCGATGCGCGTAATCAGCGAAATGCCCAAGTGGCGTGCCGGAAAGCAGAACGGCAACTTCGTTCCAGTGCGATGCTTCCTCCCCATAGCTTTCCGCCTCTGACAAATCCAATCACTCCAATAATAGGCAATTAATCACACTCATAACGAGAAGCTCCCCAAGAGTCTGTTGCAGAACTCTTGGGGAGCTTCTCTGTTTTTCCCATGCGCCACCGCTATTGCAGTGGCGCTATTGCCGGGTTATTTTATCACCACCTTCTTCGATGCAGTGGGTGTGGCTACTATGTAGATTCCTTGTGGCAATTGACGCAGCATGGTGCCTGCCGCCGGTTTGCCGCAGTACACTTCAGTAGCGTCGATTGAGTATACGCTCAGTGCAGTGCGTCCGTCACTCTCAATGGCGAGCGTGCCGGGAGCTGCACAGTAAGCATCCCAATTACGCGCCACGGTAGCATCTACCGCACCAAGATAGTCGCTTATGGCAATGTCGTCGATGTTGAGTCGCTTGCCGCCGGTTTGCTCTATCGAAATCCGCACATTGCCTGTCACATTCATTGCGAATGTGTAGAGTGTGAGGTCGCCCTGGGCGATTGTCACATTGTCGGCAAGCGGAAGCCAAGTCTGTCCGCCATTCACTGAGTACGTCACCTTCACGGTAGCCGCCTCGTCGGAGCTATAGGGTGCAGCGTAGAACGACAGCGTTCCGGCACCGCGCTGCTTGTCCTCTGCCATGCGCACACGGCGTTCACCGCTCTTACTGGTGCACAGCGCGTGTGAACCATTGAATTTGTCGCCGGGGCGGCCATAAATGCCCACATTCGAGCGGCTCCACAAGCAGGCATTGCCCTCGAAGTCGCTGCTCAAGTATCCTTCGGCTTCTTCAATCTCAAAGTCCTCGAAGAAATTTACTATTTCGGCAGCTACACCCACCACCGGCACATCATCACCGTCGAAGTTGTCGGTGCGCAGCGAGAGCGTACCGCTGTACTCGCCGGCTTCACAGGCTTTCATGCGCAAATACACCGTCTCACCGTCGGGCGAAACCTCAAGCTTTTGTGCCCACGACGCCTTGTCGCTGCTTAGCTCAAACGGCTCGGTCACCTCCACGGTCACCGGGTCGGTGATATAGTCGGTGAACACCTGCACCTCCACAGGCTCCGACGGTTTGCCCGGCTCGGCACTCAAGTTCAGTCCGCCCTCCGGCAGAATGAATGTGAGCACAAGTTCCGGGTCGGCGGTAGTCACCTCCACCACATTCGACTTGCGCCCCGAAGCCGATGTGAGCCAGTAGTAGTAAGTAGTGCTCGGCTCCACACCGTGCACGTCGTAGCACTCTTCGCTCGACTCTATCTCTATCGGGAATCCTGCCACCGATGTGGTCTTGTCGCTTTCGGTGATGTAGAGAGTGTATAATCCGCTGAAATCCACGTCAATCCAGTTGGCTGTAAACGAGGTCGGAGTCACGTTGGTGGCATCTCCTGCGGGGATACCGTCGGTACACTCGCCCGAAAGGGTCACTGTAGCCGACACCTCGCTGCTTGAAATGGTCACCGTTACACTCTGACTGCCAACGCTTTGCGGCAAGAATTTTATGTCGACATACGTGCCCTCCTTGGCTGCATTTGCGGTGATTTTCGACGTTGATGCCGTAAATGCCGTGCTTCCGGTCAGTTTTACGCTCATATCTTCCTGTAAATCAGAGCCTTTGACCTTAATTCGGTGCACAAGCGGCACATTTACGCCCGTAATGCCCATAAATTGCGTCGAGCCATCGACAGGAAGCGTCAGCATAGGGTCGAGAATGCCTCCGGGTGTCCACCCGTCGTTATTCCTCGTACCCCACACATACTCAGCGAGTTCCGGGTGGTCAATAAATGGATTTCGGTTATGCTGATATGCCTCCACTGCATTGTTTCGGTCAATCTCTTTTTGGCTCACAGGGTCCTGGCGGTGCCACTTCATCAGCATCTCAACCGACCAACTGCTGAAGCAAGGATAGCTGTTTCCTGCGAGCTGTGGGCTCTCCCATCTGCTTATGCTGCTGTTGTAGGCTGCCGCCATGTAGAAGTAGGTGCGTGCAAAATCGCCCTTATACTGGTCATCTGGCTCAAACACAGTGCCCGAATAGCCTGCAAATGTGCTCTTTCCCAGTCGACCGAGTGCCTTGATTGAGCCTTTTGATGCCACATAGGTGCCGTTGGCACATTCGCCGTAAGGGTAGTTGCTGCGCTGTCCATTCACTTTTCCGTCGGTTGGATATATGTGGAATGCATCGGTCACCATTGGTGCTGCATCGTCAAACCAGCTCTTGGGAAATGAATGTTCGCGGTTGTAGCAGTCGCCAATCGAGCTGTAGCTGCCACATCGGTCGCCCGACCCCGGGCTGTACTTAGTGGTGGCATACATATCCCAAATGTATCCGTCGGCAGTCACGTCGCTCGTCTGATACACTTTGTATAGGTCACCGTAGGAAACCGCTGTGTGTTTGCCGATTATGTTCTGCAGTGCCTTGAGCAGAGCACCTTTGTTGGTGCCGATTGCCGAGTCGTAGTAGCCGCTCGGAGCCTGGGCATTTGCTATGATGGCTATCACAGCCGACAGGCATAGCGCCATAATTCTGTTACAGTACGTTTTAATGTCGTTTTTGGGCTTAGATTGTCTTTTTTTATTCTTGTCTTTAACTTTGGGTTCCAGCATGCCGCAGGCTGCAAAAATATCCTCTCCGCGGCTTCGGCGTATGGTGCAGATGATGCCCTGGCGGTTGAGCCGGTCGCGGAATGCCACCATGTTCTCCTCATTCGAGGTGCGCAGCGGCGAGCCTGGTATGGCATGGAAGCGAATGAGATTTACGCGTGCGTCGACGTGGCTCAGGAGCTTAGCCAGTGCGTCGGCATGGGCAGCATCATCGTTGAGACCTTCCCACATGATGTATTCCACCGAGAGGCGTCGCTGGTGGGCAAAGTCGTAGCCACTGAGCAGTTTCATCACGTCGGTCACGGCAAATGCACGCTCCACAGGCATCAGCTTCTCGCGCTCGGTGTGGAATGGCGAGTGCACGCTGATTGCCACATGCACGCTTGTTTCGTCGAGCAGGCGGCGCAATTCGGGCATCTTTCCTATCGACGACACCGTGATGCGTTTCGGGCTCCATGCGAGTCCCCACTTGGCAGTAAGCACATCGACCACCCGCAGCACAGCATCAGCATTGTCCATCGGTTCGCCCATTCCCATGAACACCACATTAGTGAGCAGCTCCGACTCGGGAATGCTCAGTATCTGGTTGATGATTTCAGCGGCGGTGAGGTTGCCGTGATAGCCTTGGCGTCCGGTCATGCAGAAGGTGCACCCCATGCGGCAGCCCTTTTGCGACGAAATGCACAGCGTGGCACGGTCGGCATCGGGGATATAGACGCTTTCCACAGCCTTGCCGTCGTCGGTGGCAAATAGATACTTCACTGTGCCGTCCTGGCTGCGCTGCTCCTGCATCGGGGCATAGCGGCCTACGCAGTAGCGCGCTGAAAGTTTTTTGCGGTTGGTCTTCGATATGTTGTTCATCTCGTCGAAGTCGGTTGCACGGTGCGTGTAGAGCCACTCTGCCAGTTGCTTGGCAGTGAACCGCGGCATACCGAGCTCGGCAACCACTTCCTGGAGTTGCTCCATCGTCATGCCAATAAGTGGCTTTCGCTTATTCTCTTCATTATTTTCCATTATAGTTGAGTAAAAAACGGTGAAAACGCAGCCTCTTGCGGCTGAAAGTTGAAAAAACGGCGTAAAGTTACAAAAAAGATTTCAATGTTTGTTTCAGGGCTATTCGTCCATTCTGAAAATCGAGAAATTCACGCTGCCGTAGGTGCGGTGTTGCGAGAAGTGGGGCAGCGCAGAGAAGTCGTAAGCCTTGCTGTGCTCCACTATCACTATGCTGTCGGGGTAGAGCATCTGCGAGTTGAGTATCAATTCAGGCACTTTGGCAAAGTCGGGGAGGTCGTAAGGAGGATCGGCGAAGATGATGTCGAATTTCTGCGTAGTCTGCTCCACGAAGCGGAACACGTCGCCCTTCACCATCGTCAGATTGCGCTCATTGAGCATATCACGCACGCGGCGAATAAAATTGTATTGCGTAGCCGACTTCTCCACGCAAGTCACTTTCGAGCAGCCTCTCGACAGAAACTCAAAGCTTATTGCTCCTGTACCCGCAAAGAGGTCGAGTGCAGTGCAGCCGTCGAATTCCACTATGTTTTCAAGCACATTGAAGATGTTTTCGCGTGCAAAGTCGGTGGTAGGACGGGCTGAAATGTTTTGAGGCACATCGAATCGCCGACGGCCATATTTTCCACGAATTATTCGCATAACAGAAGGAGTATTAAGTCGTAAGGTGCCTTCATGGCATCGTGCCCCATCCGCATTGAGGCGGCAGGGAAAATGGCAGGCATCACGTAGGTTATGTAGTTCCTTAGCACAGGTGCAAGCGCATCGCGCATGGTGCGGTCGCCGAGCATCTGAAGCTCATCAGCATCGGCACTGAGTCCGAAGCACTTCCAGGCATTGAGCGTGAAGAATGCCGCATCGTCAACGCTGTGGCACACGTAGCTATTGGCAAGGTTCAGCTTGCTATGGCTGAAAATGCACACATCGGCAGTTCCGTCGTGCAGATAGACATACTCGCGGCACACTCCGGCATTGGCGCACTTGGCTGCAAAATGCTCACACATTGCCCACAGATGGTGGTGAATGGTGGCACTCTCGAATGTGCGGTTGATGAAGCGCAACACGCCTGCGGGCAGCTCAAACACTATCTTCACTCCGCACCGGGGCAGCGTGTCGACCAGTATGTCGCCCTGTACTGAGCCAAAAAGGGCGTTGAAAGCGTCGATAGCTGAGTCGTCGCTCATCGAGCCCGGCACGAGCATGAAGTGCTGCGACGTGAACGACATCACCACGCGATTGTAATCGAGCAGAAACAGTGGATTGTCGTAGATGCAATTCTCAAGCGAGCGGAGAAAATCATCTCCACTGCCATCGAGCGACACCTCCCTACTTATCAAGGAGCCTTGCCCGACCTCGCTGTAAGCGGCAAATCGCACGCAGTCATCGTTGATGCGAAGTGCCAGACGCCACGTCTGCGGATTGGTTATCTCCACATCGGCACCGTTTGCCATTGAATTCATCTATGCACAAATGTTAACGCCTCGACACATGTATAGGCACATCCACACAGCCAAAACAGCCGCATTGTGCCAGTGTCAAGGGATATTTCTATTTATTAAGCGAAGTTAAGGAATAATTTCAGAATCACAAAGCCCTTTAGTATTTATTTGCACTTCACGCCCCTGCTTCCCTGCCCTCAATGGCATTCGTGGGCATGTGACATTATACGATACCACTTATGCTTCCGGCAAAGCCAAAAGATACTCCGGAGCAAAATCCGCACCGTTTTCCCATTCCACAGTGTTATATTTCACTGAAAATCGCTTGAAAAAGTCAATATCCTTAAGAGGTTCAAATACGATTCCCTTAAGTGATGACTTCAAGTCTACCACTTTCGTGATGTTATTGTTAAACCACAATTTAATGCGGTATCCATCAATGTACTCTGCTCTTATTACTTCTGTAAACATAGCATATATTATTTAAGTGGTTCAATTCTATCCAATGGAATTCCGCACTGGGCTTTCTCCCAGTTGCTTAGGAGTTCATCGCGATGTAAATCCAGCCATTCAAGAATCATTTTTAATTCACTTACTGGCAA
>CAMFSS010000127.1 GCA_945983195.1 uncultured Prevotellaceae bacterium
TGGGTAAATATCACCCACTCGGCGACTCATCGGTATATCTCACAATGGTGCGAATGGCGCAGGATTGGTCGCTCCGTTATCCACTTGTCTACGGTCAAGGTAACTTTGGCTCAATCGACGGTGACAGCCCTGCCGCTATGCGTTACACAGAGGCACGCCTCAAGGAGATGGGAGAAGAAATGATGCGCGACATCGACGAGGACGCAGTGACAATGGTCCCGAACTTCGATGCACGCCTTGTAGAGCCTGAAGTGCTTCCAACACGATTCCCTAACCTGCTCGTAAACGGAGCATCAGGAATTGCCGTCGGTATGGCCACCAATATGGCACCTCACAACCTGACTGAATCAATCAACGCATGCCTCGCTCTACTTGAAAAGCCTGAAATGGAGATATCGGAGCTTATGGAATATATCAAAGCACCAGATTTCCCAACAGGCGGTATTATATACGGTTACGATGGAGTACGCAAAGCATTTGAAACCGGACAAGGTCGCATTGTAGTGCGTGCAAAGGCTGAAATAGAGACCGATGACAATTGCGAAAAGATAATTGTATCGGAAATTCCATACAACGTCAACAAGCGCATTCTTATTGAGAGCATTGCACAGCTTGTAGAAGAGAAGAAAATTGACGGAATATCGAATATCAATGATGAGAGCGACCGACAGGGTATGCGCATAGTCATTGACATCAAGCGCGACGCAAACGCTAACGTGGTGCTTAACAAGCTGTTCAAGATGACGCAGATGCAGTCGTCATTCAGCGTGAACAATGTGGCACTTGTAAACGGACGTCCGCAGACACTCAATCTGAAGCAGATTATCCACTATTTCCTTCTGCACCGCGACGACGTGGTTGTGCGCCGCACCAAGTTCCAGCTTCGCAAGGCAGAGGCTCGTGCACACATTGTGGAGGGATTGATTATCGCTTCAGACAATATCGACGAGGTAATCCATATCATAAAGAGCAGCGAGACACCGGTGATTGCCAAGCAACGTCTTTGCGAGCGATTCGGACTTGACGAGATTCAAGCCAATGCAATCGTGGAAATGCGTCTGCGCCAACTCACTAACCTTGAGCAGGGCAAGCTCCGCGACGAATATGCAGAACTTGAGAAGACCATCAAGCATCTCAATGAAATACTCACCGACGAGAACGTGCGCCGCAAAGTAATTGAAGAGGAGCTAATTGAGATTCGCGACAAATATGGTGATGAACGCCGCACAGAGATTGTATATGCATCGGAGGACTTCAACGCCGAAGATTTCTACGCTGACGACCAGATGATTATCACAATATCCCACATGGGCTACATCAAGCGCACGCCTCTCACTGAGTTCCGTGCACAGAACCGTGGAGGTGTGGGCATCAAGGGTAGTGAAACACGCGATGAAGATTTCATCGAGTACATCTATCCTGCCACGATGCACAACTACATATTATTCTTCACCCAGAAAGGACGCTGCTACTGGCTTAAAGTTTATGAGATTCCCGAAGGAACACGAGTATCGAAGGGGCGTGCTATTCAGAACATGCTCAACATCGACTCCGACGACAAGATTAACGCCTTCATCAAAGTGAAGAATCTCACCGACCCCGATTTCAACAGTTCGCACAACCTTGTGTTCTGCACGAAGAAGGGTGTGATAAAGAAGACGTGTCTTGAAGCATACTCACGTCCACGTGTGAATGGTGTAAATGCTATAACCATTCGTGAGGACGACCGTGTGATTCAAGTGCGACTCACTGATGGCGACTCAGAAATCATCATGGCAAACAAATATGGCCGTGCCATTCGCTTCGATGAAAAGAAGGTAAGAGAAATGGGACGTACTGCCACCGGAGTACGAGGCATGACACTCGACGACGATAACGACGAAGTTGTAGGAATGATTTGCATGAAGAAGGACACGACTGAAACGGTACTTGTAGTATCGGAGAAAGGCTACGGCAAACGCTCAGAACTTGAAGAGTATCGTGTGACCAACCGAGGCGGCAAAGGCGTTAAGACACTCAACGTGACCGAGAAGACAGGCAACCTTGTTGCCATAAAGAATGTAACCGACGACCACGACCTGGTTATCATCAACAAGTCGGGCATCACAATACGTCTGCACGTTGCCGACATGCGCGTAATGGGACGTGCAACACAGGGAGTGAAACTCATAAATCTTGAGAAGCGCAACGATGAAATTGCATCGGTGTGCAAAGTGGTACGCGATGAGGACGCTGAAGCTGAAGCACCTGTAGAGAATCCGATATCGGAGCAGACGCTTGAGTTCACTTCAACACCTGCGGACGACATCAACGAGGACATCGACATAGATGACATTCAAGATGAACAGATTGAAGATGATGCTCCAATCGACGAAAATTAAGACAAAAAAATTACTAACATAAACTATTTACTTATTATGAAGAAATTATTTTTCACAGTGTTGTGCACTTCATTGGCATTTGCCGGTTTTGCACAGAATGATGCCAAGACTTTGTTTGAGTCAGGAAAGGCAAAAATGAGCAAATACGACGCTGAAATGGTGAAACAGCAGACACGCCAGCAGTTCGACTCAGCACTTATGTGCGAGAGCCTTCTGGGCGGTTACGCTGATTTCTGCGATGCACTCAAGCTCGACACAGTTCCAGAAACAGAAAAAAACGGAACACCCAAAATCGACAAAAAGACAGGCAAGCAGAAAGTAAAAACTAAATATTCAAAGGAAATTGTAGGACTTATTTCAGGTCACCACAATGATTATTCTAATATTGGTGACATTGCATACAGCCGTGCAGACTATGCAACAGCAATTAAAGCATGGTCAATCTACAAGGACCTTCCAAAAGCACAGTTCTTAGGTTCTGCCAGACCGGCTGCACTTGCCGACAGCACTTACGCAAAGTATTGCTATTACGTTGGAGTATGCTGCTATTTCTCGAAGACAGAAAATATGAAGGCATACGAGTCATTTGCCACGGCAGTAAAGATGGGCTATCCCGACAAAGTAGCCTACGACTTGCTCAAGCAATATTTCCAAATGATTGCCATTGAATATCTTGACAAGAAAGACTACGACGGATGCGAAAGCTTCGTAAACAACGCAATTGCAGAGTTCCCGACTGAGGCTTATTTCGTAATGTTCAAGGGCGTTATTATCGAAACTAAGACTAACGACATTGAGCAGGCAATTGAGCTGTACAAGAAGTCAGTTGAGATGGATCCGACACTGGCACAAGGTTACTTCCACGTAGGTCGTTACTACAACAACAAGGCTGTAAACACAATGAATGCCGATGAGAACAAGAACCTCACTGACGAAGAGCTGTCGAAACTCGTTAACCCCTATTGCGAGCAGGCACTCCCCTACTTGAAGAAGGCAGTGGAACTTGATGAGACTAACGCAGAGGCAAAGCGTCAGCTTCAGTGGATTGAGTATCGTCTCGGTATGTAATATCCAATAATTGAATCGACAAACATATAGCAGTTTGTTGCACAATAAACACAAATGGGAGAAAGTTCGGTAACTTTCTCCCATTTTGTATAAACTAACATTTTTTTATTGTCGTTTTTACATAAAATTAGTAATTTCGCAGTGTAAATAGTGCGCGATACATTGTTTACATCTATAACAGTTTTAAAACATATATGTTAAAATGAATAAGCACAACAACATAGCAAAAAAAGGCAAATTTCTCATAGCATCCCTAGCATTCACACAGTTACACGCACAGCGTCGTCTGATTATTGAAGTGAAGCAAGACCTTAATGCACTTTCACTTTCAGCCGACAGCTATCAGAATGCACTCAACAAGCTCAAGCCGGCTCTCACCAACGATGAAACTAAGGACGATGCCTACACATGGTATCTTGCAGGTAAAATATCCTTTTCAAAGTTTGACAAATACAGAAACATGAAGGTCATAGGTAAGTCGGTTGACGACAAAGCCATGTGCAGCATTCTTCTTGAAGGATATGACTATATGCAAACAGCATTGAAGCTTGATACAATCATTGAAAAAGACAAGAATGGCAATGTGAAAATCAATAAGTCGACAGGTCAGCCCAAATTCAAGACAAAATACTCAAAGGAGATTCACAAAATAGTTCTCTCGCACTATAATGACTACAAGAACATGGGTAGAGCCTTGTATGCAAGTTCGCAAAATCTGAGTCAGGCATATAAAGCATGGGATATTTACACTTCTATGCCGGATAATCCAAACTATCCACGTCTGCGTGAAACAACGAGCGACAGCATTATTGGAGAATATCGCTTCTACCAGGGTATCGTTGCCAAGATGGACGAAAACTATAACAATGCCCTCAATTCGTTCTACAAGGCAATTTCCAAAGGCTATACAAAAAAGGACGTATTTGACTATGCAATCAGCTGCGCAGAGCATGAAAAGAATGACACTGTGCTCGTAGACATTGTGCGCCAGGCATACACGCTTTATGGGAAAAAAGACTCACAATATATCGGTATATTGATTAACTATGCAATAAAGCATAAAAAGTATGACATTGCAACAAAGATTATCGACCAGGCAATTTCAGACAATCCTGAGAACGCAGAATACTACGACCTCAAAGGCGTATTGCTCGAAAATCAGAATGGCAGCATTGATGCATCATACGAATATTTCAAAAAAGCGGTAGAACTCGATTCCGACTTTATAAAAGCCAACTTCGACTTGGGGCGATACTACTACAATATGGCATTACGGGAAAGCGAAACACTACAACTGAAAGAGCTTCTTGACAAAGCAAGGCCTTACTTGGAGAAGGTCTACAATGCAGAGCCTAACAATAAGGCTGCTAAAGATGCACTAAGAAACATATACTACAATTTCAACGAAGCCGACAAGATGGAGGCTTTAGGTGAATAATCGAAAGAGAGGGTGTGCCAATTAATGACACACCCTCCCTACCAATTACCTATTTATTATACCTATTTCATTGTAGCCATTAAGTTGGATTATTCATAGGGTGGTTGATGCGTAATGCATCAACCTATTTTACTGAAATTTCATCGACAAATACGAATCCATTTGAGCCAGCCAATCCATGCCACTTCGGCAGTGACTTAACGCTCTTCACAACAACATTTACATAGCGTGCCTCAGTGGCTTTTTGTGCTGCAATGCTGTGAGTGGTAATACCAAATTCAAGAGCCTTATCCATCTCGGGATAATCTTCATTACCCATTAGCTCAAATTCCTGACCATCTTTAGAAGTGCTTACTGACATTCCGGCAGCATCAACTACGCCGTCGCACTGGAAGATGCAGCAATTAACCGAAACCTCGCTCACAGGCATCACTTCGCCAAGGTCGATTGTTACATCGCAATCATTCTCGGTGAAGCCAAGCCAGCGACCGGTGCGATAGTTGCCATTTCCTTTGATACCGTCGAAAAGTGTCTGCACACCACGGTAAGTATAGTTCTTGTGAGGCTGTGTGTTGAGTGTAGCTTTGCAGAAAGAAGCATTGTTGACACTGATTGTGTGGCAAATGATTCGGCTCATTCTGCCGTCAGCATCAAACGAGGTAGCTTTCAATATTGCATCAGAATTGACTTTAACAGAATTTTCGCATACGGGTGATTTGACCGTAGGTTCTGTGCCATCGAGTGTGTAGTGGATGGTGCGACCTTTGAGAGTGGACAATTTCACATCAAGTGACTTGTCGTCGACATTGGGAGTATATTCAGCAGAAACATCAGCAAGATGCTTTGCATAGTTGTAACCCAATGCATCGTAAATTTGAAGCAAAGCCGGAATACGGTTCAAGAATGATGCGTAATCTTTCTTTTCAGGCTGCGACCAAACAACCTCAGCAAGAGCGGCCATACGAGGAAGCTCCATATATTGCACATGGTCGAAAGTCTTAATATACTCTGTCCACAAGTTTGCTTGTGCACCAATCACAAGTTTAGCAGTATCGCCTTTAAGTTCACTTGGAATAGGTTCGAATGAATAAACCTTTTCAACAGGCAGATAACCACCGATAGCAAAAGGCTCAAGCTGAGTATCCTTTGTCTGATAGAAGTCGAAATAGAGGTGAGAATTAGGAGAAAGAATCACCTTATTACCACGCTGACCACCATCAACAGCTCCGGCGTCGCCACGCCATGAAGTCACTATGGCATCAGATGGTATATCACACTCAAGAATCTCGTCCCAACCTATCATCACACGTCCGCGCTCCTTGATTACGTTGTAGGCATAGCGAGTAACATAGCCCTGAAGACGGTCTTCGGCAGAGAATTTACCTTTTGCCTTAATGCCCTCACGCTTAATACGAGCCTGGCATTTAGG
>CAMFSS010000128.1 GCA_945983195.1 uncultured Prevotellaceae bacterium
CCCTCAATCGTGCCTCTTGTCTTTTTCGAGCATGGCAAGAGCCTGGAGCAGTTCGCTTGAATTGAGGCCGAACTTGCGCTGGTCGCCTCCCGACGCCTCCCACTTTCCGCTGCCTGAGCTGGAAAGCTTGATGCGGATGCCCACATTGGGGCGAATGTTGAGGCGCTTGGCAATGTCGGCAATCAGCTTCAGCTCATTAAGCTTCTCCACTACAAGGTAGATGCGGCGTCCCATCTTCTGCGCAAGCAGGGCAAGCTCCACGTAGTTCTCGTCCTTATAGCCGTTGCACACGATTATCGACGGACCGTCGATGTTGATTGCAAGCACGGCATGCAGCTCAGGCTTCGAGCCTGCCTCAAGTCCTATGTTGAACTTGCTGCCATGACCCACAATCTCCTCCACCACCTGGCGCATCTGGTTCACCTTGATGGGATAGACCACAAAATTCTCGCCCTTGTAGTTATATTCCTCGGCAGCCTGCTTAAAGCAGCGCGAAATCTTCTCAATGCGATTATCGAGAATATCGGGGAAACGCAACAATACCGGTGATGTGAGGTCGCGCACCTGTAGCTCGTCCATCACATCTTTCAAATCTACCGAAGCACAATCCTCGCGTGGCGTCACAGCCACATGACCTTTCTCGTTGATCGAGAAATACTTCAAGCCCCACCCACTGATGTTGTAGAGCTCCGCACTGTCCTCAATGCGCCATCTTCTCATTTCTTAAAACCTGGTTCTATTTTAGCGTTAATAATAAAATTTTGGCAAAAATAGTGCAAGGCGAGCGCATTACCAAATAAAAACGATAGTTTTTTATTTGGCAAAGCCGAGCCGCAGCCTATTTTATCAAAAAATACCCTACACCCCCCAATCGAGCCCCACATCATCACCCCCCAGCGCGCCGCCTCTGCCACCGGTGAAGAAGTCGCCATACTTCGATGCCGAAACCACTATCACCACATGCGTAGGCTTCTCATTGGTGCGGCGGTAATCAATGTCGATAGCAAAATCGGTCCACGATGCCACCGTCTCACCGAGCGTAAACTCTCCATAGGCAATCACCGACGGGTCGTCCTTGTCGAATAGCTGCCTGTTGCTCGGTCGGGTGCGTATTTCGTATGGCTCACTCCAGTTGGTGAGTGCTATGTAGATCGACATAGTGTCGGGGCGACCGAGGAGATACTTATAGTTGTCGTCGCTCGAATGGCTTATATTCACGCAATTATACTTGAAGTGACCGCGCAGTCGCGTCGGACGGCCGGTAAACGGACGGCCGAAGCCGAGGATTCCATTGGTTCCGTCGGTCTTGCGGTACTCGCCGGTGAAGATGTTGCCGGCAGCAAGCTTGCCCACAATGCCGATGCCCACAAACTTCGTGTTCAGCTCAGCCGAGTAGCCGGGCTTGCCGTTCCAGGTGTCGGTCGACGGCACTGAGTTGCTGTCGCCAAGCGTAGTAGCACCCTTGTTTCCGGTATCCCACGTTGAAGTGCCGCCTTCAGCCCACGGGCACCACACCTTACCGTCGAGCCACCAGTCGTCGAAACTCAGGTTGGGTATAGTCTGGGTGGTTTCGGTAGTCACCGTGGTAGCAGGCGAATAGCTGGTGTCGCTGTAGGCACGCACCTCATAGGAGGTTCCGGCCTCCAGCTTGCGTATGCAGGCACTGAAGCTGCCGCCGTTCACGGTGAGCCATGCTTCGGGTACACGCGTCCACTCCTCCGTGCCGGTCTTGCGATATTCAAATCCATTGTCCTTGCCCTCCTGCGCCGTTCCGTAAGCCCATGCCACATTGGTCCAGGCATCTACACGGCTCAAGTCAACTGCCACATCAGTCGTTTCCACATAGAGTGTCCACTGCTTCTCCTGGTCGTGATATTTCACCTGAACACGCTTCGGCGAGGAGAAATTCACCGTCTGCCCGGTCAGGTCAGGCTCCATTGTGGTGACATCGGCAGGTCCTATCTTCAGCGTCTTCACCTTCACGGCGCTGTTGCCGAGATTCTTGGGCACGTATGCCACCATGCGGCGTGCCGGCTCGTCGATAATAGCCTCTCCCACTTGTCCCTCAACACTGAAATATCGCTCAATGGGCTGGTCGGCTGTAATGCGCCATTTGTAGTCCTGATATATGCTCAGCGTCACCAAGCAGTCGCGCGACAGGTCGATAAGCCCCCTGATTTCGCCCAAAAGCACCGCATCTTCTGTGACCTTGTAGTCGGTGATGTTCACTCGCTTTATGTCGACTTGCTCGCGCAGATGCACAGTCACCACGCGGTTGGCAGCGTCGATGGTAGCAGGAGCCGACTGTCCGTCGACAGTGAGCGAGAGAAACTGAGCCTCAATCACCGGGTACGGTATATCGTTCTTCAGGCACGACGTTGCCACAAGCGACAGCATCGCACCAACCATGTATATCAATATGCAATATTTCAATTTCATTGCCGAAGCCATATATCAAATAAAAAATATCATAAACGCCCTTAACCTGTAAGCTGGTCGGCTCAGCGAGCCACACTAAATGTGTACTGCCACACCCATATTCAGGTTGAGCAGATTAAACTTGAAGCTTGCGCCAAGCGATGAGCGCGACCCTTCGTTCACTCCGTCGGTGCGCTGCTTCTCGCTCGTATAATTCACCCCAAACACTCCAAATGATATGTTGAAGCTCACATACTCCTGAATGAAAACGCACACTCCCGGCGAAAAATTGAGGCTCGTCTTGGTACTGATCGTGCGGGTCATTTTCGGCTCATCGTTGTACAGACGCGAGAATGTGCCGTTGCCGCTTGAAAATTTCAGCTCCACATCGTTGTAGATGGCAAAGCGGCGGTTGTTGTCGAGTCCGATGTAGTGACGAATGAACATCGAAGCCGAGTAGTCCTCGGTGTGATAGTCGACATCGCGCAGCGAGAAGTTGAGGTCGTCATCGATGTCGACGCTCAGGCTGCCCAGGGTGAACTTGTTGCGCGAATAGCCCAGCTTCATTCCCACGGCTGTATTGTGGCGCACAAAGTAGCTCACGCTTGGGCTGAGCGAAAACATACTCCCCTTGAAGTTGAAATTTTTCAGGAATGAGAGCACCTGAACGTCTTCGGTGTCGAATTCGCCGTAAGAGGCAGTCAGTCCGAATGCCCATTTCCCTTTGGGGATAAAGAGGAAATTGTGAAGTCCGCGGTCGAAGCGTCCGAAATTGCGCTCTGGAATGATGAGGTGCACGGTGTCGTTGCCCACAAGCACGCGTTCGAGCAGCAGCAGTGAGTCGGCATTCTGGTGCATCTGCTCCACCACCTGGCTCACCGTAATGGGCTGCACTATACGCTCTACAATCACCATGCTGTCGGCAGCAATTCTGAGCGAGTCGGCGCGGCGCAATGCCAATTTCGCAGCCTCGGCATCGCGGTGTGCGGCCTCGGCAAGAGCCTGGGCGCGGTGGGCAGCCTCAAGGGCCTCCTGCGCATTGGCTTTTGCCACACGTGCACGCTCAGCCGCACGCTCAGCAGTCTCCCTGGGCGTGAGAGTGGCTGCGGCGGGCTGTTGCGGAGTGCCACCGTCGCCTGCCGCAGCAAGCGACAGCGGAATTGCCGCTGCAAGTGCCAGAATGAATGTCGCTATGTTTCGTCGTATCTTGTTATTCATCGTGTTATGGGGCTACAAATAGAATGCCACGCCAAATGATATGCTCAGCAGGTTGAGTCGCAAGTTGGCACTCTTGGAGTGCAGATGCGCCACTTTCACCCTGTCGGTAATCTGCTTGGTGTAGCTGTAATTAAAACCTAAAACTCCCACATTCACCTCAAGTGCCGAGTAGTTGCTCAGAAACACCACAAGTCCGGGCGCGACAGCCAGCCCCGTGCTGTAGCTGCGCGAAAAGGTGCCGGTGAAGTCAGTTCCTACGCCGTTGCACAGCTTCGACTCTGAGTAGCCCAGCTTCAGTTGCACCTCGTTGTAGATTCCGAATCGCTTGGAGCGGCCGAGATTTATGTAGTTTCTGAAAATTGCCATTCCCGAGAAGCCCTGCGAAATGTTGTAGAGGTTCTCGTTGCTGTAGTCGGTTTCGGAGTCGAGCACGATGTCGGCATTGTCCATGCGTATGCGGCTGCGCGAATACTCCAGCTTTCCGCCCACGCCCATATCGTCCTTGAACATGTAGCACACCATGGGACTTGCCTTGAACGAATAGGTGTCGCCGTCGATGCCCTCAACTATCAGGAAGGAGTAATTGTTCTGGTCCGACTGCGAGAAACTCACGTTAAGCCCGGCAATCCACTGCCCCTTGGGCACAAACGTGCGCTGCTCTATCTTGCGGCTGAACTGCTCAAGCTGCACGCCCCCGTTGCCCTGCCCCGCAGGCACAGCAGCAGTCGATGACTCTGGCACGCTGTCGCGCACAGAAGCTACAGCTGCACCGGATGTAGCCACCCAAGCAACCATAGCCACAAGCACAGTCATTGCAATTCTCCGTGTGTTGTTATCCATCATCTTGTTCTTCTTGGTCAAAATTACGCAATTTTGGGTGTACGGCAATGGGTGAATCACATTTTATGTACGAAAAATGTGAGATTACACACATTTTATGTACGAAAAGTGTGCGATTACACACATTTTCTGCACGAAACGCCAAAATCAGCCTCAATAAGCTCTACATATAAAATCATGCTGCCCTGCGGAAATGTGTTCCTCAAAGCAGCACGATTTCAATGTTGCATCGCGTTATTTCATCGTGTGGCGCGGGCTAATGCGCCACCACGCATTATTCATACACAAGTTCCAAGTCATCGAGCCACATGGTGCTGCCGTCGCCACCCACGAAGTAGTCGCCAAGGTAGCTTGCCGATGCTACTATCGCAATATTGGCAGGCATTGCATCGCTGCGATACTCAATTGGAATAGTGAACTCAACCATTTCCTCTCGGGCTGTGTTCTCAGTGAACATAAGTTCGCCATAACCGATAATGTTCTTGGCATTCTTGTCAAAGAGCTGTGCCTGGTTCTTGGTCTTGATGATGAATGGGAAGTACTGTCCATTGTAGGCACTGGTCGATTCGTCGCTGAGTGCAACGTAAATCATACCGTGGTCCATATCGCCCTTCTTTGCACCGTAGGGGTTCTTGTCGCCCCAGTTGCTACCCTTTTCCATTGTCACGGGGCGATACTTCACCCAGCCATGCAGAGCCTTCGGGCGAGCTGCAAACGAGCGGCCGAGTCCGAGCACACCATCAGTTCCCTCGGTTGCGAGATAGTCACCGATAAACACGTTTCCTGCGGCAAACTTCACTACTATGTAGCGCGAAGCCATCTTAATCGACGAGGTTCCCGAGTGCTTGATGCTGGTGTCCTGAGTGGTAATGTTGTAGTCGGCACCAAGTGTGGTCGAGCCCCAGTTACCTGTATCCCAGAAGAAATTACCGGTCGATGCCGATGGCATCCACACATCGCCATTCTTCACCCAATCCTCGAAGCCGCAGTTAGGAAGTTGCAGAGTAGGCTGAGTTGTGAACGATTTGGTAATGTTCGATACCGAATATGATCCATCGGCTGCGGTGCACGCTGCACGCCACTCATATTTTGCTCCGGCAGTAAGGTTGGTAAGTTTGGCTGAATAAGTCAATCCATCTTCCGAAACCACACCGTCAATCCACTGCCAGCCGGCAGTAGCACGCGATGCAGGCACATTCGATGTCACCTCGCGATATTCAAATCCGAAGTTGCTTGCCGATACATCGGCTATGCTTGCCGTGAGCACTGCACTGGTGTGGTAAGCCTCCTCTGCTTCACCGCTCACAACCTTATCCTCCGAAATCTCTATGTCGAGCACAGCCGCGCGGCTCTTCTTGTTGGCATCGGTTGCTGTGATGGTGATGTTGTACGAACCATTCACAAACTTGTTGAGGAATGCCTTGCTGAGCACAATCTTCTGAATGTCCTCACCGGTGGTTTCATTGTATCCGCAGCCTTTTCCCTCAGAGTCGGTGCTCTCAGGCATATACACTCCGGCAGCCTTAAGCTGTGCAAGCGCACTTGCATTTGCCTTGTAGAAGTCGAAATTGCTTGAGCCTGTCACTCCGGTAGCAGCATCCCAACCGGTGGCATTGTCGCAATTGAGGACAATGCTCTCAATTTTTGCCGATGCAGTGACATAGATAGAAATCTTAGTCTCAAACTTCTGCTCAGCTGAGTAAATAGGCTGCGTAATGTCGAATCCGCTACCCTGAATCTTAGGTGCCGATGTCATTGTTATCGACTCCTGCACCGGAATTTCAGTCTCATCTACATCGACTGAAAGCGTAGCACCGCCG
>CAMFSS010000129.1 GCA_945983195.1 uncultured Prevotellaceae bacterium
AGAGCTGACCGTTCTGCGGAGCAGTAATCTTCACACCCTGTAGGTTGAAGTACTCGGCAGGAGCGTTCTGCTCCTCAACCAAAGCATCAGCTACACCGCTATTATGCTCGCGGATAGTGGGATAGAAAGTTACCTGCACCGAGCAGCCGGTAGTGATTTCTGCCGGAGTCTCAAGGCGGATAGAACCGGTGTAATTAGAGCCGTCGGGAACAGCCTCAGCATCTCCGCCATGGTTGGTCTGCCACATCCACTCAACAGCAGTTTCACCGGCTACAATAGGAGCAACAGTTGGAGCCCACCACTCATTCCACGAAGAGTTACGCATGATGTTAAGATACTTAGTAGCGGGGAGAGCCTCAGTGATGTCGAGCCAATAAACGGTGTCACTTTCTTTCTCAAACTTGTAGGTGTCAATAGGACTCCACGAGAAGCCACCGACAAGGTGATAAGTTGCTTCGGGCTTGGGAGTAGTAGTGGTAACAGTTACGGTAGAAAGATCCTGAGCAATCTCAAGTTTCCAGTCACCCCTCCATGGAACTTGGAAATTAGCATTACCGGGACCGGCAAGAGCCACCGCCTTGCCAAGGTCGGCTTCAGTGATAGGAGTGGCAGGAGCCCAAAGTCCGGTCATCCAGTCGCCCCAGCTTTCCACCGAGAGTTTCTTGTCGGAAATGGCAATAATATCCATGTTCTCGCAATTAAGTGTGAACTTGCCACGGTTTACGGTCACTTCCACAGTGTTCACAATGTCCCAGTTACCGAGAGTCACACCATTGACAGTTGTAGTTGACGGACCTGCCACATAAAGTGAGGTCACTGCGGCACTTGCAGAAAATCCTACAAGAGCACAAGCCATTAAAGATAGAAATTTGTTCATTTTGAATTAAATTTTAGTAAATGATTTTAATAAATAGTTTTTGATAAACTCTATATACCTAAAGGGAGATAAAAAAACGAATATCCTAAAGTGAAAATGACTTTTTTTGCAAAAAAATTTGTCCAATCAAGAAAAAAACAATTATTTTAAAAATAATTACTTTTCACTTTAGGAAAATAACCAAAAATTCACCCTATAAATAAAAAGACCGACATGATAGAAAACAACAAGTCACCTCTCACCGACAAAGAAGCATCGATACTACTTCTTGACTACTTCAAAGGTTTCATCTCTGAAGCCAACCGGCAACGCATCGACGAGTGGCGTGCTTCGAGCATAGAAAATCAACGTAAGTTTGATGCCGTGCTCGAACTGATTATGGACGTCCGCTCCTTAGATGTGCTGACGAGCACCGACGTTGAAGCCGCTCTCGAAAGAGTGAATGCCCGCATCATCTATGAGCGTCGCGCCTGGCTGCGTAATCTTGAGCGTGTGGCTGCCGTGCTTGCAATTCCATTGCTTGCCGCCACCCTCTGGCACTCAGCACACCTAGATACGCGCGAACCTATATATTGCGAAATGCGCACCGAAACGGGAGTAATAGGCCACGTGGTGCTTCCCGACGGCACCGAGGTGACACTCAACTCCGGCTCCATGCTGCGCTACCCCAATGAATTTACCGGCGACAAGCGCCCTGTGGAACTTATAGGTGAAGGTTTCTTCGATGTGAAGAAAGACCCCGAGCACCCCTTCACCGTGACAATGAGCAATGGAAACAGCGTGCAGGTGTATGGAACAAAATTCAATGTCGATGCCTATCCCGGTGAGGACTGTGTCACCACCCTGGTTGAGGGAAGCGTGGGATTCAGCTACACCGACAAGAACGGGAAGCAACGTGAAACCAAACTTATTCCCGACCAGCAAATCACCCGCACAACCGACGGCAACGTGTCGATAGTAGGCATCAAAAGCACAAATGCCACTGCCTGTAAAAATCCCGAAATAATCCTAGACAGCACATCGCTGAAACAGATACTGAAAACCCTTGAACGCCGTTTCGGGGTGAAATTCAAGGTGAAAAACGACAAGATACTAAGCTACACATTCTCAGGAGGTGCCATCAGCATCAGGAATCTCGACTATGTGCTTGAGTCTCTCAGAATTTCTTCGGGAATCAACTGGCATTATATCACCTCCACCGACGATGAATGTGCAATAATAGAAATCTCTTGAACACAGCAAACATAAATCAAAAAAACATTATCATAACAACATCAAAAAAAATTAACTGACAACTATGAACAAATTTTTTCTTGCAGCATTATCATGCTTTGTGATGATGCTTGGGGCTTGTTCTGACAAAAACACCCCCGAACCGCAACCTAATCCCGACCCGGAGCCGGAACCCGAACCAGGCGTTGAGGAGGTTGTACCCTTAAAATCTATTCCATTCTCCAAGGGATTGAACCTCTCTGACTGGTTCAATGTGTCGGAAGCCTACTGGTTTAATCCCGACGTTTACACTGAGAGCGATTTCGACCAGCTCAAGAGCCTTGGCATCGATGTGGTGCGTCTGCCGCTTAACTTCCCTATCTTTATGGGACAGGCACCTGCCTACACCTTCGATAACACATTCCTTGCCGCACTCGACAATGCAGTGAACTGGGCTGAAGCCCGTGGCATGTATGTGATTCTCGACCAGCACAGCTACTATGGCTCACGCGTGTTCCCCGAGGGCTACGGTGAGGAGCTTGTTACTTCGGGCTTGCGCCAGCTCGCCATGCGCTACAAGGGAAAAGACCATGTGGTGCTCGAGCTGTTCAATGAGCCGGGCGGCAGCTACATTGAGCAGCACTGGTATGAAATGCAGCAGCGCATGATTGCCGAGATTCGCAACATCGACAAGAATATGATTATCATTGCCACTGCCGTAGGGTGTAGTTATAAACGGCTCAATGAAATTCCGGAATACAACGACAAGAGAATGATCTACACAATCCACTTCTATGCACCATTCCTCTTCACTCACCAGGGAGCAAACTGGGATAATCTTGCCATTGAAAAAATCAAGAACGTGCCTTTCCCCTACGATGCAGCCTCTATGCCTGCAATGCCGGACGAATTTAAGGGAACTGAATTTGAGGAATACTATAATCTCTATCCCGCTCAGGGAACCGAAAAATTCATCGGCGAGGTGCTTATGGACGCCTATAGCTGGGCGCTTTCCAACAACAAGCTGCTCTTCTGCGGTGAATTCGGCACTCTCACCACTTGTCCCACTGCCGAACGTGCACACTGGTACAAGACTGTGTGCGACTATTTCTCGGCTTACGGCATTGCTTGGACTGCATGGGAATATCGCGACACCAAAGTGCCTAATTTCGGCATCTTCAAGGGCGCAAACATCTTTGAGTCGAATCTCGACGTGGAACTTATCAATGCAATGGGACTTACCTTGCCTCCGGGCTATGAGAATGGTTGCCCGCAAGTGATATATTTCGATGATGAGATTCCTTTCTGGTGGAACCAGGGCGGTAAATGGGACGGCTATGAGCCTAAAATCGACTTCATGTGCAAGGACAAGCCCTACGACGGCTCGCTCAACTGCATTCGCTGGGATATAGACAACATATGGGGCGGTCTCGTAATGACCTCTTGGCCGGTTGCCGACTTCACCACCCAATACAATGCCGGTGCAAGCCTCCAGTTTGCAATCCGAACAACCGACACACTCGACAAGCTCGTGGTGCGCTTCACACAGTACAAGACCGGTGCTCTGTACCAGTGGCGAAACATGACCGAAATAAGCACCACCGACGGCGCTGCAACGGCTTACCGGTTTGCCAACGATGGCGAGTGGCACATCATCTCTATCCCTCTCCAGAAGCTGTGGATTAGAGGTACGCAAGGTACTTGGAAAGACGCTCCCGATGAAGGAGAGGAAGGATTTGCCTGGGATTGCATCAACCACCTCGAAATCGTGCCCGAAGGCAACAACAACGTGCTGGGCAAGACCGTCTATATCGACAATATCGTGATAAAGAAATAAGACTAAATCATTTACATTTTTTGTAATTATATGAAAACCAAATTATTAGCACTATCACTGCTAATGGGAGCAATGTCGCTCCCATTGGCAGCTCAGGTGAAGGTGTCAGTATCGGCATCGAAGCAGCCTGTGGAAACCGTGCTTGAGCAAATCAAGCAATCTTCGGGTTATGAGATTTTCTACAATGACGACCATGTGAAGAATCTGAAACCCGTGACAATAAAAGCGAATAATGAAGACATCAAGAAAGTACTCGACAAAGTTTTTGCAGGTACGGGCATCTCCTACACTATCCGCGACAAGCAGGTAATCATCACCACTAAAGACAAAGGGAAATCAACGACTGACGAAAAACCGGCAAAGAAAAAGGACGAGCCGAAGAAATCGACTTCTCCCCGCACTGTGACAGGAACTGTAACCGGAACCGACGGTGAGCCACTCATCGGTGCCACCGTGCGTGAAAAGGGCACCAACAATGCCACCGTCACCGACTTCAACGGTGAGTTTTCACTGAAGACCCAGAATCCTAACGCCACTCTTGAGTTTTCCTATGTGGGCTACAAAAACACTTCTATCAAGGCCGGCTCAGGCAAGACCGTGTCTATTGAAATGCAGGAAAACAGCGAGGTGCTTGATGAACTTGTGGTGGTAGGTTATGGCGCAGTGAAGAAAAGCGACCTCACCGGCTCGGTGTCACAAATCAAGGTGAACGAAACAACAGCTGCCACAGTATCATCGGTAACCAATGCCCTTGCCGGAAAAGCCGCCGGTCTGCAAGTGAGCCTAAATACCGCACAGCCGGGTTCGGCTTCCACTATCAGAATACGTGGTGCAGGCTCGCCCAACTGCGACAACTCGCCTCTTATCGTTATCGACGGCTTCCCTGTGAACCCCACGGAAGACGGCAAAACCGCGGTGGGAAAATATTACAGCGGCTCAAATGACAACTTTCTCGGCTCAATCAACCCCAACGACATCGAGTCGATTGAGGTGCTGAAAGACGCTTCATCGACAGCTATCTATGGAGCACGCGCCGGCCACGGTGTTATCCTTATCACCACGAAAAAGGGAAAAGCCGGAAAGGCAACAGTGACTTATTCAGGTAATGCCTCGGTACAGACCATTGCCAAATCGTATGATATGCTCGATGCACGCGGTTTCATGATTGAAACCGAGCGTTACCGCAAGGAAAAATGGCGTATCGACAACTATGTGGGTATGTTTGGAGGCGAAGACGAAGACCAAATGATGCAGACTAATCCCTACGTCCCGAAATATACTCAAGAGATGATCGACACTCCCACTGAGACCACCGACTGGTTTGGCGAAGTGACCCGCAATGGCTTCCAGACCCAGCACAACCTAACCGTGCAGGGAGGCAGCGAGAATACACGCTATCTCGTGTCGGGCAATTTCTTCCTACAAAATGGTATTGTGAAAAACAATGACCTGGAGCGCTTCACTTTTCGCACCAATATCAGCCAGAAATTCAATGAGCACTTCAGCGGTGGCGTAAACCTCACCTTCTCGCGCATCGACCAGAACAGCATTCCAAGCGGAAGCTCTTTCAATGAAGATGCAGGCGTGATTGTTTCCACTTCACTGCAGAATCCTTTGCAGCCCGTGCGCGACGAGTTTGGCAATTACACTCTTAATCCCGACGCATCTTTCTTGCCCAACCCGGTATCACTGCTTGAAATCACCAACAAGAGCCGCCGCGACCGCTTCTTAGGCTCAATGTATGTGGAATATAAGCCTATCAGCGACCTCACACTGAAACTCAATCTTGGTATCGACCGCAACAACCAGAAGCGTATGGTGTATCTGCCAAAGACTACACTCTACGGTCAGAAGGTAAACGGACAAGCCGATATAGCCCAATATGACCAGAACGACTACCTGCTTGAGTTCACTGCAAGCTACAACAAGCAGTTTGCCGATATTCACTCACTTAATGCAGTAGCCGGTTATTCATTCCAGAAATTCAACAAGGAGGGCGTATCGGCAGGCAACAGCGAATTCCTCTCCGATGCGTTGCTCTATAATGCCCTCAGCTTCGGTCAATACACCAAGCCCTGGGTAGGCTCATCGCGTAGCGACGACGAGATGGCATCATTCTTCGGACGTGTGAACTACACCCTGATGGGACGCTACCTCCTCACAGCTACCCTCCGCGTCGACGGTTCCTCCTATTTTGCCAAGGGACACCAGTGGGGTTATTTTCCCTCGGTAGCTCTCGGCTGGCGCTTCTCGGAGGAAAACTTCATGAAAGACGTTCGCTCGTGGTTCTCTAATGGTAAGTTGCGACTTAGCTGGGGACAAACGGGTAACTCAAGCATCGGCTATCAGTCCATCAGTCTT
>CAMFSS010000130.1 GCA_945983195.1 uncultured Prevotellaceae bacterium
GGATATGGCATATATCAGAGTAGTGATAATTCCTGAATTAGTGTTGCCAAGAGAGCCACCACCCCAGTCGCAGGCGCCATGCAACAGAAACTGATAGATAAGGCATGGGGCTTGCACAATAAGAAATATGAAAAGATGGCGGTCAATGATTGGCACTGTGCGCTTTTTCCGCTCCTCATCACCGAGGAAATAGTTGAAAATCGGTATCAGGAACAGATAGGATATAAAATCACGCAATCCATTCACAAAAAACAGTGTTGACAGTTGATTTTATACGCAGGTAGTGTAGCCTGTGATTGCCACAAATGCCAGTGCGAAAATGCGGTCGCGCCAACGATTCATCACCGATATTCCGATAAACACCAATAGCGCATCAAAAAATAGCGACACCACTGGATATAGCTTGAGCATGAAGGGGACAAGCTCCCAGGCGAAGAAGCCCCAGCAGCCTCTTATCCAGAAGGCGGTGAGCAGCGCGCGGCGGTAGAATGTTTCTTTCTCTATTATCATCGGGTCGGTGTTGTGTTGAGTGGTTTATAGCCCGATGCGACAGGCACGGAATTTCCGTCCCGTCGCACCGGTTATTATTCTTTGATTGTGCAGGAAGCAGCCTAATCCTCGTCCCTGCTGCCGTAGCCATAGCCGTAGCCTGCCGAAAGCTTCGGGTTGGAGTCGTTGAGCACGAGGCTTACGTTCTTCACCTGTCCGCGCTCCATCAAGCCGTTAAGATACTTGATGTAGCTGCGCTTTGTGTAGTTGGCACGCGACACATACACCACATTGTCGGCGTATGGAAGGAGCGAGAATGTGTCGCTCACCATAGCCATTGGCGCTGAGTCGAGTTTTATGCAGGTTTACTTGTCGGGCAGATCGCTGAATAGCTGCTTTACGCGCTTCTACAGGAGCAACTCCGACGGGTTGGGTGGAATCGGTCCGCTCACAATCACATCGAGATTGTCCACCTCCTTGCACTGCTGGGTGATGTCGGCGAGTGCAACGTCAGATTTCGAGAGGAAGCTCGTGACACCGGGTGTGGGCTTCAAGCTAAGATACTCGGCGAGTTTCGGTGCACGCACGTCCATTCCCACAAGCACTGTCTTCTTGCCGAGCAGTGCGAATGATGCAGCAAGGTTGAGGCTGACAAACGACTTGCCCTCGCCGCTCACCGATGAGGTGAGGAGCACCACATTGTGGTTCTCGTTGGGCAGCATGAACTGCACGTTGTTGCGCATCAGGCGGAAAAGCTCGACAATCGACGACGTCTTGCCCTCACGCACCACAAGCGACGAGCGGTGGCGGTTGTGGCAAATCTCGCCAATCACAGGTGCCACGGCAATTGCCTCAAGCTCGTCTTGAGTGCTGAACTTGGTGGTAAGCAGCGACTTCACATAAAGTATGAATATCGGTAGTAGTATTCCAAACAGCAGTGCCGCAAAGAGCACCATCATCTTCTTCGGTGCAACAGGTTCTGAGTAGGCAAATGCAGGATCCACAATCTTTCCCTTAGGAGTGGTAGCTGCAAGCACCAGTGCATTCTCCTCGCGCTTCTGAAGCAAGAAAGTGTAAAGCTCGTTCTTTATCGACTGCTGGCGGCTAAGCTCCAGGAACTGGCGCTCCTTGGCTGGAATTGTGCCGAGCTTGCTCTGTGCTGTGTTCTCGCGCTTCGCCATAATGTCGATCTGCTTGTTGATGCGGTCAATTGTCTGGTCAACTGCCTTGCGAACATTCTGGCGAACGATGACAAGCTGGTCATCAAGCGTCTTCAGCGCCACGTTGCTCTTCTTTGCCGAGTTGGCAAGCGTGAGATACTCAAGCACCATTTCATTGTATGATTTCAGAGCCTCACCTGCCTCAGCCGAGCCTACTCCAAACGGAATAATCGAGTGGTCGTTGGCAGGGTCGTTGATAAAGTCCTTCACCATCTTCAGCATCTCGAGCTGGGTGTTGAGCTGCATCTTGCCATGCTCGCCCTCATTGCGCTGGCTGTACATCAGCGTGACGTCGGCATTCATGTTCACCAGATTGTTCTGGCGCTTATATTGCTCTATTTCGCTCTCGCTTGCCGAGAGTTCGTTGTAGATAATCGAGAGTCGCTCATCGATGAATTTTCCGGTATTTATCGCCATCTCGTCCTTCTCCATCTGGCAGCGGCGGTTATAAAGAGCCACCATAGTGTTGAGCACATCTTTGCCACGCTCTACATTGCAGTCTTCCATATAGAGATTCAAGCCATTGCTCTTCTTCGATGCAATACCTACCGAAACATCTTCATCAAGGGATTCAGCTGTAACCTGATAGCCGTTCACGCCAATCGACATCTTAAGCTCCTCACCGGCAACGTAGTATTTCGTAGTGTCGAGCACAAAGATACCAAAGTCGGTCTTCAGCGTCACAGGGAATTTGTCGGCAGTCACTTCGCCAATCGTCTTGAACCAGCCCTTCTTTGCCTTCACTTCTATCTTGTTGCCCTCGGCATTCACCTTCACTTTCACGCCAAAGCCAATCGACAGTGTGTCAAACACCTCGTGCGGGGCATTGATTGTGATCGGAGTCTCCTTGTAGGCATCATAGTTGCGCATAAATCCGGTTTTCACATAGTATGAGCGGTTAAGCCCAAGCTCTTTCACCATTTCCTTGATTAGCGATGTAGAGCTTAGCACAATCACCTCATCATCTACGTTGGCCGATGCACCGCCAAGCGACAGGTTTTTCACCAGCGACGCTCCCACATCAGCGCCATTATCCTCTTGCGACACAAGAATTGAACTTGCGATAGCATATACAGGAGCTTTCTTGTAGAGATACAGTGCTGCTATCGACAAGCAACCGACGAAGCACACTGCAAAAACCCACCAGTAGCGCTTGTTCTTATCCCATATCTTTCCGAAATCCCATGAATCCTTGGAATTGACTTTCATTGCATTCATATCGAATAGTAAGTTTTTTTTCAGATAATTATTTCACAGACAGCGCAATAATCAATGATGCAATCACTGAGCATGCGCTCACGATTGTACTGATTACCGACAGCTTGAAGGCGTTGTTTTGATTGTATTTTGAGTTGTCCTGACGAATCTTGTTAGGCTCAACGTAGACAACATCGTTCTGTTGCAAATAGAAATATGGAGTGGAAAGCATTGCCGCATCATTGAGATTGAGGCGGTGATAGCGTTTCACGCCATCTTCCTCGCGAATGATAAGCACATTTGCGCGATTGCCATACTCAGTAAGGTCGCCGGCTGTTGCCAGTGCATCGAGCACCGAGAATCGCTCAGTTGTCACCTGATATGCCCCTGGTTGCTTCACTTCGCCGAGCACATTCACCTTGAAGTTGGCAAGCTGCACACGCACGTATGGATTCTCCACGTCCTTGCCAATCTGCTCCTCAAGCATCGCCTTTATTTCATTGGTGGTTTTTCCCATCACTTTCAGCTTGCCAAGCACAGGGAAGTTGATGCAACCCTGCTTATCCACAAGGTATGTCTGGAGCTTGGGTGTAGACGAGAACACCATATCTTCGCGCAGTGAAGGATTGTCGAGCGTGAGATTATAGTGTGCCGTTGCTGCCGGCACAAGAGAGTTAACGGTAATAATCAGTTCATCATCAGGTATCACCTTGATGCTATAGTCGCAACCTGATGGTATGGTTCCGTCGGCAGCTTCCCCGATATTGCTGAAATAAGGTAATGACTGCTTCTGCGAAGTGCTGCACGAAGGCAGAATCGCTATTATGAAAAGTAAGAGCAAGAGTTTATTTTTCATCGATTTTTAGCGGTTTAATTATTGTTTACTATACTATAACGAATCAAACTGTGAATTATTGCAAACAACTGCACGAATTGTGCCATTTTTAGCCGGTTGCCTGCAATATCTCGGCTGATGTGCCAGTCACCAGGCATGAATCAGCCGGGGAAGTATCGGAAAAAAGCCTGAACTGCTGCTGCAATTCAGGCTTTTTCATCGAAGTGACCCCGGAGAGGCTCGAACTCTCGACCCAATGATTAAGAGTCATTTGCTCTACCAACTGAGCTACGGAGTCAGGTTGTTTTCGATTTCGGTTGCAAAGGTACGCATTATTTTTGAACTGGCAAGCGTTTTTCCGATTTTTTTCAAAAAAAATTTCATTTTTCCCTGCAAAGGTGCCTGAAATGTTCCTCTGCGACCAAAAGAATGATGCATTTCACGCCGTTTCTGCAAAGAAATGGGAGATTAAAGCAGCAAACCCCATGCCAATGCTTGCATGGGGTTTACCGTAATATCAATTGGCTGAAATTTTATTTTGCCATCAGCTCATCAACTTTGGCTTCAAGTTCCTCGCCCTGAAGTCCGCGCGAAAGGATTGTGCCGTCGGCACCGATAATCATGATGTGCGGTATTGCATTGAAGCCGTAGATTTCGCTTGGAATCTGCTGTGCATCGACAATCTGGTTCCACTCAATGCCGAGGTTGGCAGCCACACGCTGTGTATCCTCAAGCTTATCCCACACTGCCACGCTGAGCATTGTGAGTCCCTTGCCGTTGTACTTGCCATAGATGTTCTTGAGCGAAGTCTCAATCTCGTGGCGGCACGGTCCGCACCAGCTTGCCCAGAAGTCAACGACGAGGATACCGTCCTTGCCAACGTAGTCGCTGAGCTTAGCCTCAGTGCCGTCGGGCTGCTTCACGCTGAAATCCACATACTGTGTGCCTTCGCCGGTCTTGGCGAGCTTCTCAGCGACTTCAAGGTAGCTCTGAATGCGGGCAGAGTTCTTCACCACGTCGCCCGACTCGTCGATGATGGCTTTTACCTCCTCGGAAGTGAGGTCGGCAACCTGCAAATAGTTGAGAAGAGCATACAGGCCCACTACATTATCCTTGTTGGCAGTGTAGCAGTCGTTGAGAATTGTGAGCAGTGTAGCCTCATCTTCAGCCTCATTAGCCTTGTTAAACATCTCCTCCATCACTGTGTTGAGCGGTGCACCACCGGTGATAGAGCCATTCTCGGTGTTGATTTCAATTGTTCCCGGCTCAAGAACAAACATAATGCGCATGTCGCCAACCTTTACAGCGGCAATCACAGGCTCTTCAACCGTGCCTTCGAGGTGGAAGCACTTGTTGGCAACGGTGACGCTGTCGATGGTGTCGCCATTGTCGTAGTTGCGGAAATAGAGGGTAGCTCCGTCCATCGACGAATCGCCGAAAGTTCCCGTAATCTCATAGTTATTGCCACCACACGACACAAGGAGGAGGGCAGCGGCTGCAAATGAAAGAATCTTTTTCATGTCAAAATTAATGTATAGTTATAAATTAATGTAATAGTCAAACCGATGAGCACACATCAGCCAAGCCCGTTTGGGCGGCTTTGCCGAGTGCAGCCTATCTTCTACAAAGATAGTGCAAATCGAGAGCAAAAGCAGCCAAGCTCGCTTGAGCGGCTTTGCCGAGTGCAGCCTATCTTATGCAAAGATAGTGCAAATCGAGAGCAAAAGCAGCCAAGCCCGCTTGAGCAGCTTTGCCGAGTGCAGCCTATCTTATGCAAAGATAGTGCAAATCGAGAGCAAAAGCAGCCAAGCCCGCTTGAGCGGCTTTGCCGAGTGCAGCCTATCTTCTACAAAGATAGTGCAAAAATAATAAGAATTCGGGATTTTTTCGTACTTTTGTGAAACAGAATAATTTTCTTTTTATTTATATGACACTACCGGCAAGCATTTTCACATCTGTGGAATTCTACACCATAGCCGTAACGGTTGCAATTCTGATTGTGGGATTCATCTTCAATCCCTCACGCCACTCGCCTGCCATGACCTACATATACGCAGCTACAGTAGAGCCGGCAACCGACGGTGAACCCGATGGAAAATCGCTGGAGATTGAGTCGCTCGACGACTTCACCCTCCTCGTCAGGCGGCGGTGCGCTCCTCTGCCCGAAGGCTCTACCGCCTACGTCAATGCCGACTTGGTCGACGACAAGCTATCACTCACTGAGAAGCACACCACACAATCGCCATGCGCACCGCTCGTATGCTACGACATTTCGGTGAGAATCGACTGCCTCAAAGCCGCTCGCTACCACTTGCGTTACGATGTGCCCGACTCCGGGCTGTGGGCTGTGGGCGTGATAGTGAACCGCGACCGTTTCAGCACTGCCACCAGGCTACGGCTGTGAGCTGCCTTTCGCCTATTTTTGCACCCGACACACAATTAAGCGACATTTAGCGCGTTAAATTAATAACTGACTTCATAATTTTCACCCTACTATTATGACAATATTGCGCAACATATTCCTGACTCTCACCC
>CAMFSS010000131.1 GCA_945983195.1 uncultured Prevotellaceae bacterium
AACGAGGTCGTAGTCAACGATTTGATGATTGTTTGTCTGCATAATATGCCTCCTTAATCTTTAGAGCTTTTTCAATTTCATTTGGCGGAGTTTTTTGGCTCTTTTTCTGAAAACCATTGAACAGGACGACAACCTTGCCCTCATCGTAGATGAAGAATACCCGGAATATGTTCCCTCCATATTCAGTGCGCAATTCATAGAGGCCGTCCCTTATAAGCTTGATAAACTTCTTGGGAAGCCTGTCGTAGGTTTTAAGCAATAGAAGACCAAACTGGATTTATTCCTGCTCCTTTTCCTTCAAGGTACTCATAAAAGCCTCGAAGTAGCCGCCGTATGTCAATATCCGCCGTATCGTGGCGCAAAGATAGATAAAAGTTGCCAAATATTACAACTATTTGATAAGTTTTTTGAAGAAAAACATAAAGAAATGACATTGTTAGGTTTCAAGAGGAAAAGCTCGGCGACAGCGCGGAGGTGTGTTTGTTGCATTTTTTGAATAAATTGGGGTCGCCTCGGGAATGTCAATGAAAAAACTGACTTTTTTCTAGCCATTCCGCTCGGCATCTGCTAATTTTAGATAAATTGGGGTCGCCTCGGCAAAGCAAAATTAAAAATTTATATTTTTATTTTGTTTTGCGCTCGGCTTGTGCTAATTTTGCATCACGAAACGAAAAACTCTAATTGCAATTATGAAATTGACACCAAAAAACAAGAATATCGCCGTGATTGCCGGCATCGTGGGGGTGCTGGCGCTAATGTCGTTCCTCATCTTCACCACGCTCGAGACGAAGCGCCAGTTTGAGGAGGCAACGGCGGTGAATGAGCAGCTCAAGCTGCAAAACGACCAGCTCTCGCTCGCGGGCGAATATGAGCAGCTCAACAGCCAGTTTAAGAACTATGAGAGTCAGACCCAATATATCAACAACGACTCTATCCTCATCAAGTATGGCGAGGCAAAGGAGAAGGTGGAGAAACTTCTCACTGAGCTAAAGACGCAGAAAATCACCAGCCAACGCCGCATCAAGCAGCTCCAGGACGAAATAAAGACGCTTAAAAGCCTCATGCGCCACTATGTGGAGATTATCGACTCGCTCGGCAAGGAGAATGCCGGACTGCGTGCCGAGAATGAGGTGATTCGCCAGAAGAACCAGCAGCTTACGTCGCAGGTCGACAAGGTGTCGGCTCAGAACGAGACTCTGTCGCAGCGCATGACGCTCGCCGAAAAGCTGAATGTGTCGGCACTCACGCTCACTCCGCTTAAGAGCAATGGCAAGCAGGAGAAGCGCGTGAGCAAGGCAAAACAGCTTCGCGTGACGTTCACCATTCCTCAGAACAATTCTACTCCGGTGGGCGAAAAGACCCTCTATGTGCGTATCACCAACCCCGAAGGTACATTGCTTGGTGGCAATGGCAAGTACGATATTGAGGGTAGCAAGGTGGCTTACACTGAGCGCAAGACGATTGAATACGACGGTCAGGAGATTTCGGGCATTTCGATTTATTGGAATGTAAATTCTGTTCTCAATCCAGGTCAGTACACGGTTGAGGTTTTTGCCGACAATTATCGCCTCATTTCACGCAAGTTCACTTTCGAGAAGTGATGCCTGAAGGGGTTCTGACGTTTTTTCATGGAATAAAAAAAGCCGATGCTTCTCAGCAGCGGCTTTTTTTCTTAAATCTACAATCTATAAAAACATATATATTTCAGAATTAGAACATAAGTATTCTAAGTCGGGGTATGCAATAGGTTTTTTATTAGTTTTGTTAATCCAAAAATAGAAATAGTAGCTGAAAAAAACAAATATTTTTACTATTAATTTCAAAGAAATTTACACTTTTTAATTGCAATTTGACAATGTGCTGATTATCAATGTGTTGGAATAGCTAAAATATATGTTTTACAACATAATTTTAGGGCATAATAAGTTGGTTTGTCACTTTTTGTGGTAAAAATGTCGCAAACTGTAATTTATTTTGCGTGACAATTTCAAACAGTGAATATCTACGAAAACAAGATGAAAAACAACACGAAGAACAACAACCGGGGGTACGTCAAGTTCAGCGTAACCGGGAGACTCGACAACGATTACAGCGAAGATGCCCCAATAGGCACTTGCGAATTGATGGAAAACTTGAGAAACGAAGGCAGTTCGGCAGTGCCGGTAGGAAACCCGGTGCAGGTGTCGGCGCTCTCGCAGGGCGAGCGGCTTCTCGCCGCCCACCGCACTTCGGCAGGGGTGAACATAATCACTTGCATCGGCAGCAGTCTGCTGTGGCATTCGGTCGTTGCCGACAGTGGTGCGGTGCCCGTGTGCGGCATACTTATCTGCTATGCCGACGGTGAAGTGAACTGTGCCACTGCGCTCGGCGATTTTGTGGTGGTGGGCTGTTCGGGCGGCGACTTGCTGCTGCACTACAGCAATGGGGCGTATCACTTGCTGCAAATCACCGACGCCTATCCCGACTTGCGGCTGCTGACTGTAGCCACCTCCACACTGGGAGCCACGGTGGAGAAGGTGAAATTTTCAATGGGCTATTCGCGGTGGCCTACGGCACTGGCTGCCGATGATGTGTCGGCTGTGTCGTCGGCTATGAACAGGGCAGTGGCAAGGATAGAGGAGTCGGCACGGTCGGCTCAAAGCCATGTATTCCCCTTTGTGGTGCGCTATGCAGTGCGAATGGCCGACGGTCGCTATCTGCACGTCAGTGCGCCTGTGGCCATTGGCAGGGGCATTCCGTTTACGGAAGAATACCGCCCCGCAGCGACCGACGACGGAACGTTCTATACCGGCATCGACACCTTCGGCATCACCGCCGATTCATTCCGGCTCAAAGTGGAGGCTAAGCGGTGCTTCTCAGAGGAGTGGGACGGCGTTATTGCCGGAATCGACCTGCTCTTTTCCGACGAAGTAGTGCCTTTGGAGAGAGGGCGCAATGTGACGTATCGCTGCGAAATCTCGAGTGCTGACCAGCACGCATTGCTGATGACGCGTTTTTACAATCTCGAAGCCGATGAGCTGGTGCGGCAACTGCTTGCTACCGCACGATGGAAGGTGCGTTACACCATCACCGACTTCAATGCGCTGCGCAATGGCATAGCAGTGCTGCGCAGCACCGAGGGTGAAGTGACTGCTGCGGCTGTGGAGGAGTGTGATGCTGCAATGGCTCTGACACAGTGCTCAACCGCAGTGATGCAGCACAACAGGCGCATCTTCAGTACTGGCAGTGTGTCACGCCGAAGGTCACCTTGGGGTGCGTCGGCTGTGCTCGCGGTTGATACGAGTGTCAGCACCACCTATCAGGCGGCAATGGCTGTTCGCATTGGTTCAGGGCAAGGGGAGAGCGTGACTGTGTGGCGAGGCGGTGGCAGCGGCAGACCCACAGGGGTGAATGCACTGCTCGCCTATCCCGATCCATGTGCCACCGAGATTGAAATTCAGGTGCTTGAAGGCGGCGTAATGAAGCGTTGCACTGCTCCGCTTGTCAGGCTTGGGTCGGTAGCCTACAGTGTTACTCCCGGACTTGCCGGGCGCGAACTGACCGCTACAACAGAGACTGCTTTCACTCTTCCAGAGCCTAAGAACATTGAAATCGACTGTTGTGGCAGGGTAAGAGAGAGCCATGAGATGAATCCGCTTGTGTGCCGGGCCGAGCACCGTGTGTGCGACAGCACCATAGTAGCTCTTGCTCCCGATATGCACCGCTCCAACAATGCCATAGGCACTCCGGTGTATGCTTTCTCCTCAGGTGGCATTTATGCGTTGCCATATCGTGTGGTTTCGGGTAGCTATTCACCCGGAGTGATAATTTCGCGAAAGCGGATAGCACAAGGTACACAGCCAGTCAACACTGCCACATGGCTCGGCTTTGTGAGTGATGGCGGCGACCTGTGCCGCATCAATCAGTATAAGGTGGAGCGTGTGGCGCGACATCTGGCTGGAGTGAAGGCTGTGGGCAGCGTCGACAGCCGTGATGAGGTTTGGCTGCTGAATGGCGATGGCTCGATTGCCGTTGTCGACAGGCACAATCGAGTTTTCACCATCACGGGGAGCTATGCCGGGCTGTTTGCACCCGAGTCGGGAGGCGTGATGCTTGTGGGCGGTCAAGGCGAAGTGTACGATGCCACACGGCAGCAGCAGCGATATGGGGCAGTACGAATGCTCACAGTGCCTTTCACGCCTGTCAAGGGGGCAGGTTTCAAGCCCACGTCGGTTACACTCGACATTGCCGCCGACCTCATTCAAGGCTTCATCACCATCTTCGGCGAACGCGGACATTCGTGCCACGGCATGCGGCTGTGCCGAGTGTGGGTCGACGGTGAGGTGGCGTGTCCCGTCGGAATCACATTCCGCTCGCCACTCCTCCGGAGAATGCGCATCGGCTTTGAGGGCAAGATGTCGGCTGATGCCGTGTTGTCACGAATCAGGGTCGACTACATCTCAGAGAAGAATTCATAGAATTTTTCAAGGCTATATAGATTAGGTATCCTGAGCCCCTTGCCGTATGTCTCATTTTAGCCTCTTCGACGGCATCTTTATGTGGGTTAAAGTGTTTTGTTTAAGTTTTTTGCAAAAAAATGTGGAATTATTTTGCAGATTCAGAAAAATGCCTTAACTTTGCAGTGTTATTTGTTGCAGGCATACTGAAAAGGTGTGCCAAAGGTATTAAAGAAGCATTGTCAAAAGGTTTATTTTGAATTATATTGTTGTTTGAAGCCATGCTTCAGTATATTTGTAGTTTGTTACCGACAATTTATTCGGAAAAATCCTTTTTTGAACTTGATATTTGCAAATAATGTGTTTGTACTGTGTGACGGTGTATCTCAGGATTCGCTGTTATCGGCAAGCAGACAGTGGCACAGAGGTAGCAATGCCAAGAACGTCACTGAGCACAGATGATTAAGAATAAGAATAGTATTAAATAGTTGTTTTATAGATAATTGTGTATTTAAGGAATGGGAGAGTCGTGAGACTGTCCCTTTTTTGTGCCATAAATTCAGCCCCAGGCAAGGCTCACAATCGGGTGTGCGATGAAAAAAAATTGGCTATGGGCGTGAAATGTCGCGGATAATGTGTAATTTTGCAATTAGAAAGGCTGCTGCATCAGTGTGTGCTGTGGCTGAAGATTTAGGATTCAATGAATTAATCAAGCAATTGCAGTGAAAAAGATTATCACGAATATTCTCAAATATCTTGTCCCGGTGATTATCGGTGTGGGATTGTTCTACTTTCTCTATGCCAATGTAGATGTTGACGAGATGAAGCGGGTGATATCTACCGACGTGAACTACTGGTGGTTTCTGCCGGTGATAGTGGTGAGTACGTTCAGCCACATTTTCCGCGCGATGCGCTGGAGGCTGCAACTGAAGGCGATAGGCGTAGATGCTCCGCTTAGTGCGCTTGTCAACTCGATTTTCGGCACCTACGCAGTGAATCTCATCTTTCCACGACTTGGCGAGGTGTGGCGCACAGGATATATTGCCGACCGCCAGAAGGCTTCGTTCACCACAGTGCTCGGGTCGATGGTTGCCGACCGCCTGACCGACACCATCACGGTGCTGCTGCTCACGCTGGCTACGTTCTTCATTGCGCAGAGCGCATTCATGCAGTTCCTCTCAACCTATCCGCAAATCAAGGACGGAATTGTGGGCATGCTCACATCGCCGTGGCTGTGGATTGCCGCTGTGGCTGTGGTGGCTGTGCTTGTGCGCCTGTTCACCGTAAAGACCGAAAATGCCATAGTGGTGAAGGTGAAAACCATGGTGCTCAATCTGTGGAACGGCTTTGCGGCAATAACCAAGATGGAAGGCAAGTGGTGGTTTCTGCTCTATACAGTGCTTGTGTGGGGCTGCTACTATCTGCAACTCTACATTGCCACATTTGCATTTTCATTCACTGCCGACCTTGGTGCAGTGCCCATTTTGGTGCTCTTCGTGCTGTCGAGCATTGGCATGGGAGTGCCCACCAATGGCGGACTTGGAGCTTGGCACATTGCCATAATCTTCGGACTGTCGCTTTATGGCGTAGGAGTGTTCGACACGTCGAATTTCGACAGCAACGCCTCAGCATTTGCCATGCTTGTGTGGGGATTACAGACGCTGCTGCTCATTGTGCTCGGAATCTATGCATTCGTGTCGATGTCGGTCGACCGCAGCCGCATCAAGAGTGGTAAAACCATAGTGAAAACATCGGGCGACGGCATGAAACTTTGATGCCGCATGACACGTTACACCAATATAAAAAAAGACATTCATAATACAATTAACAAATTTCA
>CAMFSS010000132.1 GCA_945983195.1 uncultured Prevotellaceae bacterium
CTCTAACTTTGGATAAGCTGACGGAATATAAAAATAATGAAAGGAAAATATCAACTTCTGATTTGATAGATGATTCAACCGAGTTGATAAAAAAATTAAAGAGCGTTTTATCGGAGGATTAATCGTTTATGAGAAGTAGTTTAGGATTGAATCTGTTTTCTGCTTGTTCTTCAAAATTGGAAAAGTTTTCTTTTCTAATGGTGTATTTGATGTGGGGAATGCCATTTTTTGGAGAATTCCTTACAGCTGCTCATATCCGAATAGCATCTATTGACTTAATAATAGAACATTCAACAGCATGGTTCACAGTAGCTTTTCTGGGGATATTGTCAATTAATTATTCGAAAAGATACATTAAGGGGAGAGACCTAGTAGCTTGGATGCTATATGGAATGTTGTTTTTACTAAACAGCGTAATGTATGATAAAAACCAAGCGGCATTAGAAGAATATGCGATAAAGTCAGTGCTTATCACATTCCCCTACCTATTTTGTGGTGAACTAATCGACATAAAACGAATGTTTAAGCCATTATCCCGAATATCTATGGGAGTGATAGGATGGTATGTGTTTTATAGCTTGATTTATATGCAAAACAAGACCGGCACATTTTCTGAAACCGGAGTAACGCAAAATATGCATTTTGCATATTTGGTGCTTCCACATGTTATATACTGTATATGGTATTCATTTACTCATAGAAAAGATTTTCTGAATCATGTGTTTGCGACATTAGGAATAATACTGTTAATATCGTATGGCAACCGAGGCTCATTTTTAGACGTATTGATATTTGTGGTATGCTACGTATTGTTTTTTGTGAAAACAAAAAGGAAATACCTGATATGGATAATCACAATAGCTACAGCATCAATAATCTATATTTACTTGACTGAGATATTACTGTTCTTACAAATATTAATGGAAGATTTAGGGATGAGTACACGCATCATTGACACTATTGTGGAAGAACAGTTTATGGGGGGAGCATCAGTTTCAGAGCGAGATCTATTCAAGGATATTCTGTGGCAGGAAGTGGAAGGGAGTCCATTCTGGGGTTATGGAATATGCGGGTCGTGGCAGTTTATTGGGATATATCCCCATGATTTAATATTAGATATGTTTATCTCCTTCGGTGTTTTCACAGGCTCGCTGATTTTGCTATTCTTGGGTATATTATCACTAAAAGCATTAAGGGCATGTAAGACTAATGAGGAAAAAGCATTCTTGCTTTTGCTCTTCATAACAGGAATATTCAAGTTGTTTATTTCCTATACCTATTTGGATAACATTGAAACATTCCTGTATATAGGATATTGTATTAGGTTAATAAGGGAAAAGAAGCAGATTGCAGCATAATATGGTACATAACTATGAATTAATATTAAAGGTTGTGAACAGAATATCATCGGAGAAAAATTTCATTTGGAGATTTCTGCCGGTGAAATACTTAGCAAATATATGGCTGAAGCCAAATTATGCTAAACAATCCTTCTTGGAAGAGATCGGATTTCTGACGGGCACGATTTCTTTAATCGGCATCGCGTCTTCAGATAAAGAGGATGTTCTGAAATCGGCAGAGCGAACATTGCGAGGAGAGTATGACTTGCTTGGTTCGGGTAAGGTTCTTATGTCAGGGCCTGATTGGCACAGTGATTTTAAATCGGGTTTTACTTGGCCGCAAAAATTCTATCGCGACTTGCGCGGGCTTACCCCTAAGTGTGGTGTTGACATTAAAGTCCCATGGGAATTGAGTCGTAGCCATCATCTGCTATGGCTTGGTGAGGCATATCTGCTAACCGGAGAGGAAAAATATGCTGCTGAGGTTGTGAGGCAGTTAAAAGACTGGATTGACCGTAATCCATTGATGTATTCGGTTAACTGGACTTGTGCAATGGATGTTGCGATTCGTGCGATAAATTGGATCTATGCGCTTGGTTTTATCCAAGCTTCAGGTTGCCTTGATGATGCTTTTGTGGCAAAGGTGCAGCGCTCGCTCTTTGAGCATGGCTTTTTTATTTGGCATAATCTCGAGAAGAATATCCCTGACAGCAACAATCACTATTTTTCCGATATTGTAGGCTTGTTGTATTTGGGGCGTTTGTTTAGAGATACAAAGTGTGGGGCAAAGTGGTGGAAATTCGGCATTGCCGAATTCTATAAGGAATTGCGTAGCCAGACTCTGCCATCGGGGGCGAACTATGAGCGAAGCGTGTCGTATCATAGATTGATGACCGAACTTGCTTCATATCCCATATATATGTTGAAACGTGCCAAAGTGAATGTCCCGGAGGATATTGAGTATCGTGTATATGGAATGTATCGCTATGTGGCACATTACACCAAGCCGAATGGGATGGCACCTCTAATAGAGGATAATGATAATGGGCGCTTATTGCCATTTGTGGAGCGTGATTTTAGAAGTCATGGCTACTTGAATGATGTGGATAGTGCCGAAAACCGCATTATTGCAGCCGATATAGGGAGTGCATATAGTTGTAATGAGGCAAGTTGCGTAGGCGATTATCGCGATGCCGGGAATGTGATATTGCGTAGTGGAGATGCATTTTTGTTTGTCACTAATGGAAGAAGGGGTTGCAATGTTCCTGACGAGAAGAAGAAAAGAGGCGTACACACTCATAACGACCTCCTTTCATTTGAATTGGCTTTGGGTCACGATGATTTAATTATCGACCCCGGGGCATATCTCTACACTTCAGATGTGAAGTCGCATATTGAGTTTCGCTCCACTCGCAAGCATAATACGATTGTCGTTGACGGTGAGGAGCAGCATTTATTGCCGGGGCAGGCATTTGTGTCTGTGCTAAATTCAATTCCCCAATACTTTAAAATCGTTGATGATGGTGTTGTTGGCGATATTACAAAATTTAAAGCGAGATTGAGGCATGAGCGTGCTTTCTCTTGGCTCGATAATAGCCTCGTGATTAATGATAGCCTGGAGAAAGCCGGTTCTGGGCTCTCTGCTACCATGAGTTTTCACTTAGCCCCCGGCAATGTTGCCGAGAAAAAGGGTAACATATTTGCTATATCCACCGAGCACTATGATGTGGAGCTAAAAATTGTTGGCGAGACAATCATTGATTCTCGAATAATAGAAGACACAGTGTCTCCCTCTTATGGGGTATTGCAAAAATCAATTACAATCGAGGTCGTTTTGAATTTTGACAATGCCGCTACTATCGCTACAATTATTTCGTGGAATAATAAATGATATGACAATGAGCATTAAGAACAGAATTAAGTCTTTCATACTCAGATGGGGATTTAAATTAAAGGAGAGAACTTATGACGGGCGTCTTAAATACCTATTACTTAAACGTCGCAGTTCTAAAACATTGGCGATAGTTTTCTCGGGATTTAGCGATAAACCGGTGTATAACTATGTTAAGACTCTCAAGAATTTTAACGGCGACAGGCTCTTTTTGCTCGACGACTTTGCCTATCGCGGATCCTATTATATGTATAGTAATGGCTCAAATCAGCCCGAGAGATTGGTTCAATCGCTTGTTAACCAGATAGTTGCCGGGGGGGTATGAGCGCATTATTACAATAGGAAGCAGCAAAGGCGGCACGTGCGCCATCTATTATGGCTTGCAGATGGGAGCCGATAATATTTATGCAGGTGCGTGTCAATATCACATAGGCAGTTATGTCGATAGCCCCGAGCACCGACAAGTGTTCTTGTCGATGATGGGCGCAAACGCGGGAATCAAAGAACGAGAGATCCTCGATGCCAAAATGCCTCAATGCTTGCAACGAAATGCCGGCAGCAAGACCAAGATACATTTGTTTTATTCGACAGTTGAACACACCTACAAAGATCATACAGTGTGCCTTATCGGATTCCTTTCCTCAAATCGCGCGAAAAATATGCTTCAGGAACACACACCCTTGCCAAGGCATGGAATTTTTACAAGTCGGTGAGAGAGGAATTGAAGGAATTTGACGCAATATGGTGTGCCGACATCGAGACATTCCTCTTTGTATTGCTTGCCCACGGAAAGCCGGTATTATGGGATTTGCATGAATTGCCGGCAAGGTTTATGCACAATCCAATTATGAAATTGCTTTTCCGCCACTTGGAACGTAAATGCAGAGTGATGATGCATGCCAATGAGGCGAGACTCAATCTGCTCGATAGCATGGGATTGGTGTCCAACCGCAAAAAGCACTTCGTGCTTCGCAATTATCCTCAGTTCAACGAAATAGACACAGAATATGACGATAAATATAGACAATTTGATTCATGGCTTGGCAACTCCAAGTGTGTCTATCTGCAAGGAGTTAATGATGCCAATCGGGCCGCTTTCGAGTCGATTGATGCCGTGATGTCGTTCCCGGAAATTAAGGCCGTGGTTGTGGGCAATTTTGAACAAAAAATTCTGGCTCGGCTGGAAGAAAAGTATGGTGATGACCTCTCTCATCGCATCTTCTTTACAGGCATGGTGAAACAACTCAAAACGCCGCAATACATCCGCCGCTGCTTTATGAGCCTTGTATTCTATAAAAACACCTCACCTAACAATTTCTATTGTGAGGCAAATCGCTTTTATCAAAACATTATCAATGGGAATCCTGTTGTCGTAGGTAATAATCCCCCAATGCGGGAACTCATAGAAAGATACGGATTTGGCGTTAGCATTGATGATGATGGCAGTGATGTCGATGCTATAATTGCCGGCATGAAGCAACTTGTGTCGCAATACGATGATTATAAAGCCAATATCGAGAAGAACAAGCAAAATCTCTTGTGGGATTCGCAAGACGACACGCACAAATCAATAATCAAAAAAATATTTGCATGATTATATATGACAAGTGAGTGCCAAAAGGGATATTTTGATGTGATAGCTTGACGATATATCTTTGTGATGACATTTTTTTGTAAGCGTCCAAAAACGGAATTTTGAGGTGTTGGACTGACGATATAACTTTGTGCTGACAAATTTTTATGAATTATGATCAGCAATACGGATTTTGAAAAGTTATGGTTCTTATACCAGACGGATGGTGCTCCGAAGGGCGTTTCCATCACCAGCTTCTGCAAACAGCAGGGCGTCCCTTACAATGAATTTGAGAAATGGTACAAGAAGACTCACCGGACGGTGGCTCGGGTGGAGGTAACCGGTGCCCCTCAATCTGACGATGAAACAGGTCGGTGCAAAAAGCCGGCAGCTTCAGCCGATAAGGGCGGCATCCATGTGACAATTAAGACACGTGATGGATTGTTCGTCCAGAAAGGTGGACTTGATTATCAAGGGTTACGGCTCCTCGTGGAGAGACTGGAGGTGCTATGCTGACGATCAACGGTCTTCACAAATTCTACTTCCTGCCTTATTTTCACGACATGAGGTGCAAGGCTCAGAGAATCTCGGAGATTATCCGTGCCCGCTACAATCGAGACCCGCTCAATGGAGACGTCTATATTTTCATGTCGAAGGATAACCGTAAGGTGAAGATGGTGCATTATGAGAATCATGCGTTTTATCTCCATGAGAAAAGCTACACGTCGGGCTACAGCTTCATGAAGGTGGTAGATGAGAATGCTAAACCAGAGTACAGAATTGACTGGAAGAATCTCGTTGCCTTATTGGAAAGCCCGGTAGTAAAGCAGATCAGATTGAGGTAGTAAATACACCTTAACAATTTGATTATCAGATATTTATATAACATTATTTAACGCTAAAAAGTTGCTTGTCTCTTTGATTTTTGGTATCTTTGTAGTATATATAGAACAAGGATATGGAACTCGACGAGATAGCAAATAGAATAAGGAACATTAGTCAATTGGAGCGGCTGGAGCAACAGCCGGCCGCTCCATACGACCCCGCAGAAGCTATGGAGAATCTCGAAGAAGCAAAGAACTATATCCGTTTCCTGTATGCACAGCTTATGGAGCAGAAGGAGGCGTACCGCCGTGTGCTGAGCGCTCTTGATGAAATCAAGGAGGACCAGAAAGAGACCCGCAAGTTGGCAAAGGCGCAATCAGACCGAATCGCCAAGCTGCTTGAGGCCATAGCCGCATTAACCGGGGATCTCAAGGATGCTAACACAAAGATAGTTGAACTGACGCGAACGAATGAAACCCTTAACGCCCGACTGAATATCGCCAACAAAGAGCGTTACGGCACATCTAAAAGCCAGAAAGGAATCAAGTCGAAGCCGCAGCCTAAAGGCGAGAATGATGGAAGATTTGTCAATGCCGGCACAAACCCTGCTGCGATGGCAGACGCTGCGCGGCAGCAGGGA
>CAMFSS010000133.1 GCA_945983195.1 uncultured Prevotellaceae bacterium
CACATTGTTCAAATCCTTCTTGGCAATATCGCGAACTACAGCGTCAATGATCTTGATCACGAGAATGCCCAATTTCTCATCACTCACGCCGGCAAGCGAGTTGATCGTGTTTGATGCAATCACGATGAAGTCGGCACCTCCGGCTTTCAGACGCTCGGCAGCGTCAATCATCATTGCAGTCATCATGGTCCAGTCGCCTTTGGCAGCCTGGCGCTCCTGCTCGGCAAACGAGTGGAAGGGGATAGAGTACATAAGGAAATTGGCTGAATAGAGCGATCCGAAGCGGTCGCGCATGATTTCGTTCATTCGTCGGTAGTATGTGTCGCTCGAAGCCCAGCTCACACCGCCAATCACACCAATCACTTTCGACACTGAGTCCTTGAGATATTCTTTCTGTTCCATAAAAAGGTATGTAGTTTTTATTATTGTTTTTTTGTCCCAGTAGTTCTTTTTCTCCTGCAAAGATATATAATCCCACGGAAAATACCTACCTTTGCAGAAAGAAAAACCAAAACTCATCAAAAAAACATATATATGGCTAAAATTGGTTCTGTAACTACCCGGGTGGGTAGAAAAGCGTTGTTATTGGGAAGTGGTGAACTCGGTAAGGAAGTGGCTATTGAGCTTATGCGCCTCGGCGTGGAAGTGGTGGCTTGCGACAAATATGCCGGGGCTCCTGCTATGCAGGTGGCTCACCGCTGCCATGTGTTCAATATGCTCGATGGCGCACGTCTGCGCGAGGTTATCGAGCTTGAGCGTCCCGACCACATTATTCCTGAAGTGGAGGCAATTGCTACACCCACTCTCGTTGAGCTGGAGAAGGAGGGCTACAATGTCACTCCCACAGCACACGCCGCTCTGCTCACCATGAACCGTGAGGGAATCCGCCGCCTCGCTGCCGAGGAGCTTGGCATCACCACATCACGCTATGTGTTTGCTTCGACCGAGGAGGAATTCCGTGAGGCTGTAGCCACAGTGGGCGTGCCTTGTGTGGTGAAGCCCATCATGAGTTCGTCGGGACACGGACAGAGCGTGGTGCGCAGCACTGCCGACATCGACCGCTCATGGCACATTGCCCAGGAGGGCGGACGTGCAGGCGCCGGACGTGTGATTGTGGAGGGCTTTGTCGACTTCGACTATGAGATTACGCTCCTCACTGTGCGCAGTGTGAGCGGCACTGAGTTCTGCGAGCCGATTGGCCACATACAGATCGACGGCGACTACCGCTACTCATGGCAGCCGCAAGCCATGACCCCTGCCGCTAAGGCAAAGGCGCAGGAAATTGCCAAGAAGGTCACCGATGCTCTTGGAGGTTACGGAATTTTTGGCGTGGAAATGTTCATCAAGGGCGATGAGGTGATTTTCAGCGAAGTGTCGCCACGTCCGCACGACACCGGTATGGTGACAATGATTTCTCAGGACATGAGCGAATTTGCGCTTCATGCACGCGCTTTGCTCGGACTCCCTGTGCCGGCAATCCGCTTCTATGGTCCCTCGGCATCGCGTGCAGTGGTGGTTGAGGGCGACACCAACCTTATTGAGATGGAGAATCTTGAAGCCGTTCTCGCCGAGCCGGGCACGCAGATGCGCATTTTCGGCAAACCCGAAATTGTAGGGCATCGCCGCATGGGTGTGATTCTTGCCACCGATGAGAGTGTGGAGGCTGCACGCGACAAGGCAGAGCGCGCCTATCAGGCTCTGCATGTGAATGTGCTTCCGCGCGAATAAGCACACCGGGTAGCCGCACCGAATCCTTTAGAGCGAGGATATTCCCACCATTCAGGGAATATCCTCGCTTTTGCTCTATTCAAATTAGGCATGCGATTCTATCGCTGAAGGTGCTGAATTAACGTCTGTTATCACTTTTCCCCGAAAAAATTGAAACATAATCGAAAATAGTGCAAAAAAATGCAAGTAAAATAGTTGCTTTTTTTCGCCGTTCAGTTGTGAATTTGAGCCGAATGGTAATCAAAACGCCATTTCGGGCATTTTCGGGTTTGTCTGTTAGGGTTTTAATGCCTAAATTTGCAATACTGATATGAACCATTTACGAGTGCTATTATATTGGTTTATATATTTTGGTGAATGAGTTTTTTGTGAATAATTTACTGAAAAAAAAGAGTAAGACCCGGCGTGCCAGTGATGGTGCGCCCTTTTTTAATTTTGCCGAATAGTAGCTTATTTTTGCTGAATAGTATGAGATATGAGCCAAATGGTGACCTCCTGCTTTGCGAAGCGTTGCAATATTGGGAATATTTGTATATTTTTGCGTAGCTTAATTAAAAAACTGGAGAACTAACATAGCGTATCATGATATTATGGGTGTGAAATCGAAAGTGTTGATAATCGACGACGATGTTCGTACCGTAGAGAAGCTCACGGAAATGCTGTCGGACTATCCCGACTTGCAAGTGGCCGGGAATGCCTCCACTCTCGCCGAGGGCGGGCGTATGGTTGCCGAAGTGTGTCCCGATCTGCTGTTTCTCGATATTGAATTGCCCGATGGAAATGGATTGGAATTTATCGACACTGCAATAAATATAAAGAGCGACATTTATGTAGTGGTGTTCACCGGCTTCTACAAGGACTATTCCGAGCGTGCTTTCAGCGGAAAAGAGTCGGATTATCTGTTGAAGCCAATCAATGTGTATGAGCTCGACAAGTCGGTGCAGCGTTATCGCCGTGCAATCACCGGCAAGCGCACCCATGTGCTCAAGGGCAACAGCGAGCCGGGACTTGGCGATGTGTTTACAGCCGCCACAGTCACCAATGAAATGCGCATCATGCGTCCGGCTGAGATTGGATATTTCCGCTATAGCACTCGCAGGAAGGTGTGGGAAGTGGCGCTGAGCGACCACTCCTTTGTGCAGCTAAAGAAGGGCACATCGGCAGCCGATATTCTTGCCTACAATCCGCAGTTTGTGCAGACGCATCAGTCGTATATCGTCAATATGCGCTATCTCACACTGATAGGCAGCACCCAGTGCACGCTCTATCCTCCGTTCAACGAAGATGATGTGCTCGTGGGGCGTCGTTTCAGCCGTGAGCTGAAGTCGCGCTTCACCTTGATTTGATTGGCGGTGGTGCAGTTCCGCGCCACAGGTCAGTAATTTGCATTATTGCCCGGCTCAGAAAAGCGATAGCTGCGGGTCGAGAAGCTGGAACGTCATGCGGTGGTATGGCGAAGTTCCATATTGTGCTATGGCAGCGCGGTGCGCCTTTGTCGGGTAGCCCTTGTTTCCTTCCCAGCCATATTGCGGAAATTCCTGTGCTATGCGGCGCATGTATTCGTCGCGGTGCGTCTTGGCAAGCACCGATGCTGCGGCAATGCTCATCATTTTGCCGTCGCCCTTCACTATGCAGGTGTGGGGAATGTTGGGGTAGGGGATAAAGCGGTTGCCGTCGATGAGCAGTGCCTCGGGGCGGATTGTCAGGCGGTCGATGGCACGGTGCATTGCCGTGAATGATGCACGGAGTATGTTGATTTCGTCAATTTCCTGTGGCGATACGAATTCCACAGCCCAAGCCAGAGCTTCGCTCTCTATGATGGGGCGCAGCAGGTCGCGCTGGTGCTCGGTTAGCTGTTTTGAGTCGTTGAGCATGTCGTTGCTGAAGTCGGGAGGGAGAATCACGGCAGCGGCAGTCACCGGTCCGGCAAGGCAGCCGCGTCCGGCCTCGTCACAGCCTGCTTCAATGCGTCCTTCTTCAAGAAATTGCTTCAGCATGCGTTTCACTTCTTTCGTTCAATGATGTAGTCGAAAATCAGTCTGAATGAATCGGTCGATTCCGATTGTGGGTATTTTGAGATAATCTCGTCGGCTTGCTTTTTCAGCCTCTCCATTGTGGAGTAGGCGTAGTCGATTCCTCCCTGCTCCTTTGCATATTCTATGAGAGTGGCGATTTCGTCGGCATTGAGAATGTCCTTGTGGCTCAGAGCCACCATTTCGTCGTGCCTTGTGGCATCGGTGCGTGTGAGTGCGTAAATCAGCGGCAGTGTCATCTTCCCTTCACGCAGGTCATTGCCTGTGGGCTTGCCCACCTCCTTGTTGTCGAAGTAGTCGAATATGTCGTCCTTGATTTGGAAGCAGGTTCCGAGCAGCTCGGCGTAAGCCATAAGGCCGCGTCGCTCAGCATGGTGATCACACCCGGCATATCCTCCACGCTCCTCGCAACTGAAAAAGAGTTAAGAGGTCTTTTTGCGGATTATTTCCAGGTAGGTCGCTTCGTCGACGCTTCGGTTGCGGGCATTGTCGATTTGCTCTATTTCACCGAGCGAAAGTGCGCGACCCAGGCGCGACATTGCTGTGATTATGCGGAAGTCCTTGGTGTATTCGGCACAGTGCAGGGCACCGCTCACGAAGAAGTCGCCCACAAGCACGGCAATGTGGTTGTCCCACACGCGGTTGATGGTTGGCCGTCCGCGCCGCTCGCGCGACTCGTCAATCACATCGTCGTGAATCAGCGATGCATTGTGGAGCAATTCTATTGCTGCTCCGGCATAAAGCACGCTGTCGCTCACCTTGCCGAAGAATTTTCCGCTGAGAATCACGAGAATCGGGCGTATCTGCTTCCCTTTGGTGCGCAGAAAATTTTCCACCACCTGCTGCATCAGCGGGCTGGAACTTCTGAGTGTATCTTCGATGATGGCGTTAAGCCCCGAAAGCTCAGTCGAGATATTATTTTGAATGTCGTTGATTGTTGCCATTCCTTACGTTTGGAATGCAAAATTAGTAATAAATCTGCATTTGCTCAAACTTTGTTCTTAATTTTCTAAAATATGCCGTGATTCCACCCACAATTGACGTGTTGTTCACAATTATTATCACCTCATCTGCACTATGTAGCACACGGTGAGTGCCACTGCCAGTGCTGTGGCATAACCCACGCTCCACCACTTGAATGTCTTGCGTAGCTGCCCTGAGCGAAGTCTGTCGATTGCCACTATGGCCATTGGCACAAGGCATGGAACGAATGGCATCACGTAGCGCGACACCGAGCCGCCGTAGATGTAGGCAGGAATGAGCCAGCACACCATCGCCCACAGTGCCCATAGCTTTATGGGTGTGTCGCGTCGGCACAGCAGCCACAGGTAGTAGAAGATGATTATTCCGCCAAGCGCATACCATGGATAGGCAAAGTGGTTTAGGGCTTGCGAGTAGCCGAATTCGGTGTCGCGTGCGTAGTTCCACGGAAACGGCACCGCAAATTGCACTGCGGCTGTCACCGGCAGGAGTGCCGCACGCTGCACTGTGGAGAGTTCATAGTAGTTCCCGATAATCGACTTGTAGGCATCATATCTGCTGTCGTCGCCCAGATAGTTTTCGCTCATAAGTCCCGTTCCTCCTATCACGCGGCTCTGCTTGGCTGCATCGTAGTGCGACACCGTTGCGCCTGCAAAGTGGCTTCCTGCCACTATGGCAAGTGCTGCCGCAGCGGTGTAGGCACGCCTGCGGCTGAAGTGGAGCGGCAGGAATGTAATTATCCCAAGTGCCACGAAGTAGAGCGACTGGTTGCGCACCGATGTGGTGACGATGCATCCTGCTGCGAATGCTACTATGCTGCGTGCCGAGAGCCTGTTGCCACGGTAGAAGTGTGCTAATGGTATGGCAGTGAGCATCAGCCCCACATACACCATAGGCTCTTTGAGCAGAATCATACCCTCGCCCGTGAAGTGGCACACCGAGGCGGTGAGTGCCATGGCAAGTGCCGATGTGGCAGTGTCGCGGCGCAGAAGTATTGCTGCAAGGCGTCCGCCGAGAGCTATTGCAAAAAGTGTGAGAAACACATTGGCTGCAAGCGGCCACACTATGCTCTTGCCGAAAATCGCCCACAGTGCGGCTGTCATCAGCGGCACTCCGGCAAACGAGCCTTCAAGTTCGCCATAATTGCCTGCCATGATGCATTCGGCGGCTCTGAAATAGCGAGATGAGTCGTCGTTTATCAGAATTGGAGCATCGAGAGTGCCTCCCACGACGGTCGTGTAATAGTACACGTTAAGCGTCACACTCATTGCCATCACGGCAGCAGTGGCTGTGAGCACCCACTCACCTGCATTCGAGCCGTGCAGCACACGGCGATAAATGGCAATGGCAGCCACAGCCGCCACAGTGAGCGATGCAGTGAGCTGCACCCCTCCCGCGAAGCCACAAAGAGCAAAGGCCGCCGCAGCCAGAGCCACAGCAGCTACTCCTTGCATAAGACACTTTATATAACACGAAATTTGCGATACTTAATCTGAAACGGAGCCAAAAAAAC
>CAMFSS010000134.1 GCA_945983195.1 uncultured Prevotellaceae bacterium
TCCGTTGTAGAATATCTTCATAAGGCTCATGGCGTGGGTGAATGTCAGGCGCAGTGCTGTGCCTTCACGTTTCGGCTCCTTGCACACAAGCAGGTCGGCGGCGTTGTATTTCTCCTTTGTCGACTGGTCGGCATACAGCGTGGTGAAGTCCTCCACATGCTTGGCTATTACGTCGTCTATCTTCGTGTAGTTGTCGTTGTATTTGCTGTCGTATGGCGCGTAGGCAAAGTATTTGTAGTTCTCGTTGTAATACACGTCTGACGTAATCACGTTGCCCGATTCGTCTACTCTGTACGCATTGCCAGTCTTTTGCACCACAAATCGGTAGTTGTTCACCACCACTCCGCCGCTTTTGTCTACGACGATTAGACCGAGATCGTCACTGGGGGCAAACGAAGTGACTACGCCGTTGTTCACCGATGCTCTCGACGACGGCACATCGTTGATATCCTGATTGTAGGCAGCTACGCTGACCCTAATCTCCAGTGGTGTCTTCTCCTGCTCATCGGTTATACTTTCCGCTGTGCATGAAGCCAGGAATGTCAATATTATTAGCTGTATGATTTTCTTCATTTCTTAATTTTTTTCTTTGAGCAGCACCGGTCTGATGCAATATCCGTTGTATCTCTTGCTCGCCACCATCGCAGGACTGGTCATGTGGCCGTTGCCGCTTCCCTGCTCGGTGTAGTATGTTGTCTCGAATGCCCAGGATTCAGCTTCTCCTCCTGCCGCGTCGGTGCAAGGAGTTGATGTCAAATAGTTGCATCTTGCCTTGTTTAATTTCTTGTATGTGCCGGTGGTTGAGTGTAATCCCGAATAGCCGGTAATTGGGAAGTATATCAATCCCACGAGTTTGTCTTCGGCATCTCTCTTTGTTACCTCCCACACCGATGCGTCGAAGTTTAGGTTGTCCTCCGATTCGTTGTCGTCATCAACTTTTTTCACCGTTTTCCACGTCCATTCGCATTTGTCTATAAGGTCTTTCCACATCTGCTGTGTCGGCATGCACCACAGCCAGTAGCCTCCGCCGAGATATGCTTTCACTGCATCGTGTTCCGTGTTCATTATGTCACTGGTGGCAGTTCCTGTGTACCCATCGGGCGAGTATGCCGATGCGTCTTTTTTTGCCACCTCTCCCCATGCGTAGTGGTTGCCTGTCTCGATGGCTTCCATTGCACCGAGATTGCACGTTGCCCAAAGCACTTCATATTCCTTCCCTTCAATGGTGGTGCTCATTCCGAGGCTCACAAACACCATTTGTGCTGTTTCATTCCCTGTCTGCTCCCAAATGGCATCGGGCGAAACTACTATGTGGAGCGATTCCGTGCTGTCTATGTTGTAGGTCGTGCAGCGCGATATGTCTATCGTGTTCAGTCTTATCTCCTTCTCTTCGAGTGTGAAGTTGAAGGTGTATATCTTTCCTGCCTCAAATTTGTTGCCGGTAATAACACTGGAGTTGAGCCGTAGCTGGTAGGTCAGGTAGTTGGTGTCGATTGTAAATTTCAGCGGCACTCCGTTGAAGTTTGTGCCTTCGTCGAGTGGGAAGCACATATTGTAGAATATGCCTGTTTTGCTGCGAGGTATTGTCACCGACTCGATATTGGTGCTTAGTCGGCTGTAATATGATGTCTTGTCGGCATTCTCCGGTTTTTCTGCCACTGTGCCCTCTGAAAATCGCAGCGCGTCGGGGAAGATTTTCGACTCGTCGTCCGACTCCATCTTTATGCCTGTGATGATGATGTCTGAAGTCACTGCGTTGGTCAGGTTGAAGCGGATTATCGCGCAGGCTGAGTTGAAATGCGATGTTTTAGCTACAACCTTGTTGGCATCTACCGACTGCAATGTTGTCGATGTGTACACGTAGGAGTAGTCGGCAAGCGGCTCAAGGTTGTTTTGCAGTTGGCTGTAGCTGAATGTCGAGGGTAGCTTCATATCCACTGTCACGGCATCTGCGCTGCTGCTAACAGTGGTGTTGCTGTTGATTGGGTGGAAGCAGTGCATCGCATCGCCGGCAGCTACGGGATTTACGTAATTGCCGTCCACTACGTCGAGCTTCACGCCATTCACTGTGTGCAGCGTGATTTTCGATTTCGCCGCATCTACTGTCTCAAATTTTGTCTTTGTGTAGTATTCGCCGGCTGAAGCCATGCTCTCGTAGAACGGCACATATTCGCTGCCGTGCTTTATTGCTGTGAGCATATTGTTGCCGTCGTTTTCCCATACATATACCACTTTCTTGTCGCCGGTGTCGGTCAGGTCACTCCAGTTGCTCCTCGACTGCGTGTCGGCAAAGGTGATGTCGAGCCGCTGTACAGAGTCGCGCACATCGCGCTCCTCGCTGCACGACGTGAGCAGCAGTAGTGTCGTAAACAAGATGTAGTAGTAGGGGTATTTCATAAATTTGCTGTATTTCTATTCGGTCATATTTGAACCCGAAAATTCTCCTCCGGGTACTATGTCGTTGCAGTCGAAGTAACTCATTTCTCCTGAGAGTACATAGATGAGCTTGGGCTTTTTTTCGTCAAGTGAAAATATGTAGATGTAGTTTTTGCCGCTCTCCCACTCATATTCGTTCACAAATGTTCCCGATTTCTGTTCGTCGTCACATTTGAGCGATACCGTCCAGCGGGTTGTGTTAGTGGCATCGGGCACGCAGTAGTAGCGTGTTTCTGATAGCACGGCATCACCGGTGCCTGCTGCTATAGTCACATCGCTAAAGCTGAAGCTGTCGCTGCTTGTTGTCTTGTCGGTCAACTGTATGGTGGCTGTTGGTTTCGATGTGCTCCAGCCGTAGGTGTAAGTGAGGTCTGCCTCAGTGGTGATGGCTGCATCGGGTGTCAGCTTTATGTTTGTAATCTTTACATCTGATTCAGCGTTTTTCACGAAAGCCACGCATACCCTGCAATGGGCGTATCCGAAGCGCAGATTGACGATTTTGCCAAATTCAGGCGTTCCCTTCTCTATTATCAGCGGTTCGCCTGCCATTACACTTCCTGTGAGGTTATTTTTGAGATGAAGTGTCATTGCGTTGGCACTGATTGATTTAACGGGCTCAATGGGTGCTCCTGCAGTAAAGAGGTAGCGGTCGGCTTTGTTGTCCCAGTACATCAGCTCTTGTGTGTCGGTGACGTACGACCAGCTGTCGGTCACAAATTTCACTTCGTAGCCCTCCATCACCGGTTCTTGCGTGTCGCCAATTTCTGCAGCGGCATACACCTTAAACTCGCCGTACATTCCCGTAGGGATATACGCTCTTGAGAAAGAAGATGAGGCTTCGGCAGAATACAAAATAGGAGTATTTCCGGGGATTTTCTCCCCGGAAATATCATCTGCTTTGTTGCAGCTAAGTAGCAGCAACAATGTGATTGTCAATACAATTGTTGTGTTATGCAACTTCACGTAATGTGGAGATGAGGATTAGAGTGTGATAGTGACTGTAACATCGCCCCATTCGTCCACGCTTGTTACGTTGAAGAGTATAGGAGTTAGAATCGGGTCGCCCTCGTCGGTGAATCCTACATTGTCTTTCATTCTGATGGTGTAGGTATAACGCTTGCCGGCATCAAATGTGGCTACTGAGTTAGGATCTGAGCTATTGCCTGTTAATGGAATATAGATTACTCCATAATCCTCAGCAGTTGCACTGCCCACATAATAGTGGCTTGTTCCATTCCACACCTTGCAAGTCAGCTTGAGGCAGACAAGGCCGCTGGTTGACAGTTTTGCGCCCTCACCAGTGATAGAGTTCTTATTGCCATTCCACATAGTCTTTGCTGTTCCTTTCACAGAGTTTACTGCATCATTGTTGGTAGCAAAGAAATAACCTTTGGCATTTGTTCCATTGTCGATGAGTGAACCTGAAGTGGCAGCCTTATTTACCGTAACTACTGGATCTACGGTGAATGCAAGAGGGTTGGTTGTTGATACTCCTGAATAAGAAGCAACACCAGCGTTATCAACATTGATAGTTCCACTTGTAGATGTGTTGATAAATTCTACTCCTTTCACTTCAATCTGGCAGCCGCTTTTATTAAGCATTCCCTCAGCCGGCATTGAAATATTCAATCCCTTAATTTTTGCAAATGCGTGGTGGAAAGTTAAAGGAACACGTTCCTGTTTGCTCTGACCACCTGCGTATGCAAACAATACATCGTGAGAGCAATTTACATTGGGAATTGTCATAACATTACCGGAAGCATTGCTTTGAGCAAAAGTGGCCTTGTCTGTGTAAGGGAAATAAGCGTAGAAGTCCATCTTATTGTTTGGCCAGAACCTCAAATCAGATAAATCAGCGTATTCCCAAGAGCCGCTTTCTCCGCTGGGTACCCACTTTTGTTCCACAGCCTTATAAACTGTGTTACTTTCTATGGTTTCCTTTTTATACAAATAAATGTTATTACCGGTATATCCCACAACACCAAAATTGTCGTTTTTCATGTTGTCGGAAGTAACATCACCGCTCACTGCGCGCGACTTATTTGAATACGCATTGAATGAGATCGAATTAGCCTTGTCAACGAATCCCTCTTCATTGATCTCACTGGTACAACTGCTGACAGCAATCAATGCTGCAAAAGCAAATAAAACATTCTTTTTCATCATAATTTTGTCTATTAGTTAATTATTAATTTTATTTCAAAGTGTGATATTTTGCGACATATCATTCCATGGAATTGTTTCGGGGACTAATCCCTCCTGGGCCGGCGTTGCCGGTTCAGTGGGTGGCAGCGTCACCTCCAAATCAACGTCAATGTCGAGATCAAGCTCACAGTCTATCGTGTGCTGTTCCAGCCATTTCTCAAACTGAGGCGTTACGTCGGCTTTCCCCGTGTAGATGCAGTTGTCCACCAGCACGAAGTTGAGCGTTAGTTCAAATTTCTTTCCTGCCTTCAGATTCTCCTCGTTGAAGCTGAAGCAGTTGAACGACTGTGTTAGCAGTGCCTCTGTGTACTCTGTGTCGCGGTACTCGCGATTTATCAGGTTGAAGGCAAACACCACACTCTCCTTTTCGGGCGTTGCCGTGGCAAGATTCACCGATTTTGCAAGACCCGTCATGAATGAGGGTTGCATACCCCTACAGTAGTTTATGCCCTTCACGTTCACTCTGAGGTTTATCTTCTTTGTCACCGGACGCTGCACTGTGCTTATCTCCTGAGTCACAGTGTCATTGAGATAGTCGTCAGGGCGGTCGTAGAAGTAGCCGTTGTGCGATTGTGTGATGCTTACGTTGCGCACGGCCGAAACCGTCAGATAATCCGGATTCTCAGTATATACCGTATCCACGTCGATGTATGCTCTGAAATCATCAAATGTCAGTGCATTGTCGAAGTTGATTTCAGGCAGTTCGGCACGGCTGTCGTTTATCACTATCAGGTCGTATGTGCCTGGCGCGAGGCTGAGCTGCGGCGACTGCCAGTTTGCATCGGGTGGCAGTTCGGTCGCAAGCCGGTGGCTCGCCGAGTCGAAAGCGAATATCGTCACGCCGTTCAGCCTGTTGCGTGCATCATAATATCTGCTGTCGGGCGAAAAGGCGGTTTGGCTCCAGTCGATGTTGAGCTTCACGCGGCTGTTGGTAACCGCCTCATAGTAAAGGTGGTCGCGCGAGCACGATAGCTGCATCATCACTATTGCACCTACGATTATATGTATGGCGTTTCTAATTTTCATGATGCTGCAACTGTTTGTTTTTGCCTATTGTATATACTATCGACACATTTAGCGATATGGGAAGCACCGTCTGGAGCACGTGCGATACCCACGGATAGTCCTTAACCTTTATTTCACCGTATGGTGTGTCGTTCATTTGCGTGTATTTGGTGTATTTCGTCTGCACATATCCCACTGATGCCGTATACTCCATTTTCCATCTTTTGGCAATGTGGTGTGTATAGCCGAATGTAGGCGACACGTTCCACAGCTTACCCTGCACTCCTCGGCGCGTCCACTGTAGGTCGTATGTGCCGGTGCCTACGGTCAGTCCTGCGAAGAACGATGTGTAGGGCTGCTTTGCGTTGCTCTTGAAGTAGTATCGCGGTGTGACTGCCACATAGCGCAACTGCACGGTCTTGTGCTTTGCTGTGTTTCTCCACCATGGGTACACCAGTGTGGCTTCTGCCGTTACTCGCTTGCTCAGAGGCACTTCCACTGATGCGTTCACTAATGAGAGCAGGTCGTAGAGCAGATTTGTCTTTACGAAAAAAATGGGGCTGAAGGTAGTAGTGATAGGTGTGACTGGAGGACGTCCCGCCAGGGG
>CAMFSS010000135.1 GCA_945983195.1 uncultured Prevotellaceae bacterium
TGTAGAAATCAGTCTGTCCTGCGATGGCGAGAACTACCAGAGCGTATATAAAGAGCACACACCCGCCATCCACCACCCCCCACCCGCCCACTGCGACAACAAACATCAGCGAGTATGAGTATCAGACGGCTGCTCTTTCGCTCGAGTCGGCTAAGGCTTCTCTCAACCAGGCCAACCAAAGCCTCATCAACGCCAAGAAGAATCTCTCTTACTCGGTCGTTACTGCTCCTTTCTCGGGCGTAATCGGAAGCATTCCAAATCGTGAGGGTACGCTTGCAAGCCCTTCGATGGCACAGCCGCTCACCACTCTGAGCGACATATCGGAGGTATATGCCTACTTCTCGCTCACCGAGCGCGATGTGCTCCGCCTCACCGAGGGTGGTAGCTGCTCGCTTGCACAGGCAATCGCCAAGATGCCCGAAGTGTTCCTTCAGCTTTCCGACGGCACTCGCTACGCTCTCTCAGGACGCGTTTCCACCGTTTCGGGCGTGCTCGACCAGTCGACCGGAAGCGCATCGGTGCGTGCCCTCTTCAAGAACACCAACGGAATGCTCCGCAGCGGCTCCACCGGCAATATTCTTATTCCGCAGCCTTCGCAAGACCTTATCATCATTCCGCAGCGTGCCACTTATGAGATTCAGGACATGAAATATGTCTATGTAGTGGGTGATTCAAGCAAGGCGGTTGCCCGTAACATCAAGGTGTCGCCCGTCGACGACGGTCAGACCTACATTGTCACCGAAGGCTTGAATGTAGGCGAAGAGATTGTCACTGAGGGTGTCGGTACTGCCGTGAAGGCAGGAACAGTGGTAAAGCCAAAGGCTGCTGCCGCTCCCGCCGAGGCTTCAAAGTAATTCTCCATTATCAATAGTCAATTTAATACTGAGAATCAATGAAATTAGATAATTTTATCAAGAGGCCTGTGCTCTCCACCGTGATCTCTATTTTCATCGTCGTGGTGGGTATCATCGGTCTTACGTCGCTGCCTGTGGAGCAGTATCCTAACATTGCACCGCCTACAATCCAGGTGGAAACTACCTACACCGGTGCAAATGCCCAGACTGTGCTCAACTCCGTGATTGCTCCTCTTGAGGAATCAATCAACGGTGCGCTCAACATGACATACATGACTTCGACCGCAACTAACACCGGTTGTGCCACTATCAACGTGTATTTCAAGCAGGGATACGACCCCGATATGGCTGCTATCGACGTGCAGAACCGTGTGTCGCAGGCTCAGAACCTGCTTCCTGCCGAGGTTACCAAGGTGGGTGTAACCACAAAGAAGCGCCAGTCGTCAATGCTGATTGTTATGACGCTCTCGTCGCCTAATGAGGCTTTCGATCAGGAGTTCATTGAGAACTATATGGCTATCAACGTAATTCCTGATATCAAGCGTATTCCTGGTGTGGGCGATGCAATGGCTCTTGGCTCCGACTACTCTATGCGTATTTGGCTCAAGCCCGACAAGATGGCTGAGTACAGCCTCCAGCCAAGCGACATTTCAATGGCCCTTGCCGACCAGAACGTTGAGGCAGCACCGGGTCAGTTTGGCGATCAGGGCAACCAGAGCTACCAGTAAATCCTGAAATACAAGGGCCGCCTTGTAACCGCCGAGGAGTTCGACAATATCATTCTCCGCACCGACAGCAACGGCCAGACTCTCCGTCTGCGCGATGTTGCCGATTGCGAGCTTGGTCGTCTCGACTATGGCTTTAAGAATATTGTAAACGGTAGTACAGGCTGTACGGCAATCATCTTCCAGTCGCCGGGCTCGAATGCAAGCGAAATCATTGCCAACGTGCTCAACGTAATCAGCGAGAAGGAGAAGGAGCTCCCCGAAGGATTGCAGTTTGATGTGCCGATGAATACCGACGAGTTCCTTCAGGCCTCTATCGACGAGGTTATCAAGACTCTCATCGAGGCATTTATCCTTGTGTTCATCGTGGTTTACATCTTCTTGCAGGATATGCGCTCCACACTTATCCCTGTGATTGCCATTCCTGTGGCTCTTATCGGTACGTTTGCCCTTATCTACGGTATCGGTTTCTCGCTCAACCTCCTCACTCTTTCGGCTCTTGTGCTCGCAATCGCAATTGTGGTCGATGATGCGATAGTGGTGGTGGAGGCGGTGCACGCAAAGCTCGATGAGGGCTATCAGAGTGCACGCCAGGCCTCTATCGACGCAATGGGCGAAATCGGTGGTGCAATTATTTCCATCACTCTCGTGATGATGCTTGTGTTCATTCCGGTGTCGTTCATGCCCGGCACTTCGGGCGTATTCTACCGCCAGTTCGGTCTTACCATGGCTATTGCAATCGGTTTCTCGGCTATCAACGCGCTGACGCTCTCTCCGGCACTCTGCGCTCTGTTCCTGAAGCCGCACAATGCCGACGGATCGGTGAAGAAGATGTCGTTTGTCGAGAAATTCCACACCGGCTTCAATGCCGGCTACAACACGCTCCTTGGCAAGTACAACAAGGTGGTGAATATGCTCATCAAGGCTAAGGCCGTAGTGGCTGTGGTTGTGATTGGCTCAATCGGCGTGCTCGTTTGGCTTATGTCTACTACCGCCAACTCACTCGTGCCTAATGAGGATACGGGTACAATCATGGGCGTTGTGTCGATGCCTCCGGGTACTTCGCGTGAGCGCACTGCCGAGGTGCTCGACAAGGTCGATGCCATGCTTGCACAAGTTCCCGAAATAAAGCTCCGCACCGTTATCGAGGGCTACAGCTTCATCGCCGATGCCGGTAACACCTACGGCTCTGTCATCATCAAGCTCAAGGACTGGGACGAGCGTAAGGGCGATGGTCACGACGTTAACTCGGTTATCAAGCGACTCTACGGAATGACTGCCATGGGAATCAAGGACGGTACAATCCTCTTTTTTGCTCCGCCTATGATTTCGGGTTACTCTATGACCAACGGTATTGAGATGCAGCTCCAGGACAAGACCGGTGGCGACCTCAACAAGTTCTTCCAGATTGAGATGCAGTTCCTTCAGGCTCTTAACCAGCGTCCGGAAATTCAGATGGCTTACTCGTCGTTCAACCCCACTTATCCGCAGTATCTTATCGACGTTGATGTGGCTAAGGCTACCAAGGCCGGAATCGGAACATCGGGCGTGCTCAGCGTAATGCAGGGTTACCTCGGAGGTATGTATGTGTCCAACTTCAACCGCTTCGGTAAGCTCTACCGCGTGATGATGCAGTCAACTCCCGAGAGCCGCGTGTCGCCTGAGTCACTCAAGGGAATTAAGGTGCGCACCAACAGCGGTATGGCTCCTATCAGCGACTTCGTTACACTCAAGCGCGTCTATGGTCCTGACCTTATCAACCGCTTCAACCTCTACACGTCTATCTCCGTGAATGCCACTGCCAATGCAGGCTATTCGTCGGGTGAGGCTATTGCCGCAGTGCGTGAGGTTGCCGCTCAGACGCTTCCGCAGGGCTATGGTTACGAGTTTTCGGGTATTACCCGTGAGGAGGCTGGCGAGTCGAGCTCGTCAACAACCATCATCTTCGCACTCTGTCTGCTCTTCGTCTACCTCATTCTTAGCGCACAGTATGAGAGCTACATTCTGCCTCTCGCAGTTATCCTCTCTATTCCGTTTGGTCTTATGGGTACGTTCATCTTCGCACGTATGTTTGGCATCGACAACAACATCTATCTGAAGATTGCGCTCATCATGCTTATCGGTCTTCTTGCAAAGAATGCAATTCTTATCGTTGAGTTCGCGCTCGACCGCCGCAAGACGGGTATGTCCGTCGTCGGAGCTGCTGTGGCTGGTGCATCGGCTCGTCTGCGCCCGATTCTCATGACTTCTCTTGCTATGATTATCGGTCTGTTGCCTATGATGTTTGCCGCCGGTGTAGGTGCCAATGGTAACCGCGCTCTCGGTACGGGTTCGGTGGGCGGTATGCTCGTGGGTATGATTCTGCAAGTGCTCTTTGTGCCATGTCTGTTCGTGGTATTCCAGAGCATACAGGAGAAGTTCTCGCCGATCAAGTGGAAAGATACCGACAACTCGGGTATGCGTAACGAGATTGAGCAATATTCCATTTAGTGAGAAAAATATAGTATCTTCCTGGCTGGTCGGGCTTGTCCGGCAAGTCTGACCGGTCAGGGAAATAAAAGATAAATTAAAAACAACATGAATAAGAGAAATTATATGCTTCTTGCCGTGGCTGTGCTTCTTGTCGCAGTGATGGGCAGTTGCAACACTTACAAAAAATGCGAGCTGCCGAACGACGGTGTCGTAGGCGAGTATGCCAAGGCTGTCGCAGAGCATGTCGATTCCACTGCGCTTGGTCATCTAGCGTGGACCGAGATCTTCACCGATCCTCAGCTCCAGTCGCTCATTAATCAGGCTCTTGCCAACAATGTCGACCTCCAGAATGCGAAGCTCAATGTCGACATTGCACAGGCTCAGCTCAAGGGTGCAAAGCTTGCCTATCTCCCTTCGCTCACTTTTGCCCCCAATGGCTCCGGCTCCACAGTGACCGGGGTAAACATGAAATGGGGCTATCAGTTGCCCCTCTCGCTCAGTTGGGAAGTCGACATTTTCGGCCGCCTCACCAATTCCAAGCGCAAGGCAAAGGCTGCGCTGCTCCAGAGCGAGGCTTATCGCCAGGCTGCACAGTCGCAGATTATCGGTGCTGTGGCAAACACCTACTATGCAATTGTTGCACTCCAGACCCAGCTCAACATCTATCGCGAAACTGCCGAACTGTGGCGTCAGTCGGTCGATGTCATGAAGAAGATGAAGGAGGCCGGCCGCTACACCGAGGTTGCCGTGGTGCAGAGCGAGGCAAACTACTACAATATCCTCGCCACAATCCCCACCATTGAGCTTTCGCTCCACGACATGAACAACACCATGTCGCTGCTGCTCAATGTGTCGCCGCAGGAGTGGAAGGTCAACACAGCTTCTGTTGTCACTCTGCCGGCTTCTATCGAGGGTGGTGTGCCAATGAGCTATCTCGCGGCACGTCCCGATGTGCGTGCAGCCGAGCAGTCGTTTGCTGCTGCATTCTATGCCACCAATGTTGCTCGTTCGGCATTCTATCCCAATGTCACTCTCTCGGCTGCCGGCGGTTACGGCACACTTATCGGCAGTGCCATATTTGAGCCGGCTGTGTGGTTTGCAAATCTTGCCGGACAGCTTGTGATGCCTCTCTTCTCGCGCGGTCAGAACATGGCAAATCTCAAGGCTGCCAAGGCTCAGCAGAAGCAGGCTCTCAACTCGTTCAAGTACACCCTTCTCAGCGCAGGTGCCGAGGTCAGCACGGCTCTTGTCACAATGACAAAGCAGAAGGAGGCTCACGAAAACATCGTGAAGCAGGTGGAGAAGATGAAGAAGGCTGTGGAGTACAATCAGGACCTCATGCTCCTGAGCACTACCACATATCTTGAGGTGTTGAACGCTCAGCAGTCGCTGCTCTCAAGCCAAATTGCACTTGTCAACAACGAATTGAAGAACAACCAGGCCGCTATCAACCTCTATCAGGCTCTTGGCGGCGGACGTTGATGCCCCGATGCGGCGCAAAGCTGCCTATATCCGGCTTTTTTATCACTGAGAAGGCAGTTTTTTCGGCTTCGGAGCCAATTCTTCGATAAAATTCATTATATTTGCTAAAAATTTAATTCCAATTTAGCCATGATTAGTCCATTAGCCCACGTCGACCCTTCTGCTAAGCTGGGTAAAGACGTAATCGTACACCCTTTTGCTTTTATCGGCAAAAATGTTGAAATTGGCGATAACTGCACCATATATCCATTTGTGAGCATTCTCAACGGTGCTCGCATCGGAAATCGAAACAAAATCTACAACGGTGCCATAATCGCTGCCGAGCCGCAGGATTTCCGCTGGAAAGGCGAGCAGTCCTACTGCTACATCGGCGACGACAACAGCATTCGCGAGCACACAATCATCAATCGCGGAATCTCGCCCGAAGGCGGAACACGCATCGGCAACAACTCATTCATTATGGCTGAGTCGCACATTGCTCACGACTCTGTTGTCGACGACCGCGTCGTAATCGGCAACGGTGCCAGCATCGCCCCCGACTGCCATGTGGCATCTAACACCATTCTCTCCTCCAATGTCGTGCTTCATGCCGGAAGCCACATCGGCGAATGGGTGCTCATAAAGGGCGGATGCCGAATCAGCGGCAATGTGCCTCCCTACGTCATTATGGCCCACAATCCAGTGAGCTACTATGGCGTTAAACGTTTCGTGC
>CAMFSS010000136.1 GCA_945983195.1 uncultured Prevotellaceae bacterium
TTGATTCTTTTTTCTTAGTGTTATGGAGCTGCGAGTGGTTTGGTTGGCCATGTTCATACGAAGATGCCTACGCCCTTTTTCGCAGCATATTCGCAAAGTTCTGCCAAGTAGCTCTCCGACCATCCGGCATCGAGAGTCATGTAGGGAACACCATTCTTTGCAGCCCAATCTACATAGTATTTGTAGAGTTCGAACGTAAGGTGCTTTCCTCCAACGGGGAAATCAACGCTTTCAAGCATAGCCTTGTGCCACCACTCCCATGCGCTGACGCCAGGCTTAATCCACGAAGTGTCGTCGATTTCGCATGGGTCGGCAAGGAGGTACACAAGTTCGTTGTTCAGCAAGTCGATATCGCGGTCGGCTGCAATTACCACACGCCATGGCAACAGTCGCTTGCCATTGATTTTGGCAATGTAGTTCTCGCGTGTTTCAACAAGGTGCATTGAGTAGTGGCGGTTTTCTATTTTTGGGTCGCCATCGAGTACCGATTTAGGATAGCCTGCCCAATGACCGCGTATTTTCTCGCCTCCGGCAGGCTGAAGATAGAGCCCGGGATAGTCATATACATTAGCCTCAGTCACAGCAACGCGAGTGCGACCGTTGGGAAGCGTGAACAGTGCCGGACTTGTGCTTATTGCAGTGTCGGGAATTGCTGCTATGCTCTCATATTCCACGTATGCACGCTCAAAGTTCCGGTCGGCCTGGTTGATTATGTGAGTCTGCTTTTGCAGGTCTTTTTCTTCCCAACTGCGCATTTCACACATTGGGAAATGCACCTTCACAGGCTCTGTGCCAAAATCAGCCTCAAGAAGCTCATTGGCAACGGTAATATCACGGTCATAGTTGAGCGACCATTGGAATGCAACACCCTGGTTGTAGGCACGCAAAGTGAGTGCATAGTCACCATTGTCGTAGGTAATGGTGAGCTGGTTGTAGTTGTCGGCAAGCTTATCGTTTTTGCCCACTACCACATCTACAGTTCCCTTGTGTGATGATTTTGAGGTAGAAGTTACGGAGCCGTCGCCGATTTGATGTCCATTAGCCTCAAGAATACCAATGTTTGAATGGTTGATGACGGTAGTACCCTTGTAACTCACCGAATAAGTTGTAGGCCCTTCACCTGCTTTCACTGTTAGTTGATAGGCTTTGTCAGGTGATTTGATGCTGTAGTCTTTAGCTGCAAGCGGAATAAAAGGCATCAATAAAGCCGGCAACATGATAAATAATTTTTTCATGAGAAATGCTTAAAATTTTGGTTTGGTAATTTTTTACAAAAATAGCAACACTCTATGGTATTTGTAATGGACTTTTTAACAAAAAGAATGGACAAAATTATGATTTGTCCATTCTTGCTTTATTTGCCCATTTTATGTGTAAATCTTAGTCACTCTGATAGTAGAGAGGTGGCGAGAGATGCTGTTAGCTGGCATTGGCGTTGCAGTTCCTGCTCTGCGAGATTTTGAATGGTTTTGCTATTGGTGATTTTGCTGAGCGCATCGAGGTTGGCTGCAAGGCGTAGTGCAGTGTAACGCTGCAAATCGAGCTCAGCCGATGCGTATTCCCTACAGAGCTGCCATGCAAAGTCGCAATAGCGCAGGAGGCGGTGGCAGAGGATGTCGGCAACTTCGGTATTTTCCACACTTTCAATCCACTCGCGTGCCATAGCTATGCAAAACTGCTCACGCGGATAGATCATAGGGGCTATCAGGCGACTTTCGCGTGTGGTAGTGTTGTCCCACAACTGTTCAGCAAGCGTCTTGTCGGTTCCTGCCATTTTTGCAATATCTGCTATTTGTGGCAGATTAAGCCCGAAAATCACCGAGTGGCAGTCGCCGGCTGAACGCAGACGGTCGGCAAGAATGCCGTTACGGTAAGTGAAAAACTGTTGCTTTATATCTTTCAATTCCATATTCGATAGTTATGTCAAGGGACGCGATAATCGCGTCCCTACTTATAGCCTTTTATCGTGTCAGTGGAGAATAATGCTTAGAGTAGCGTAACATTTGGTCTACGTACCCTTCAGTATAGTCAATCTTCACGTCGGTGATGTTTCCTTTAGCATCTGTAACGGTAGTGTAGACCGGGTTTACGAAGCCCTTGTAGGGGGCAATATTGAGCTTTGAGTAGCGTGCAATTACCTCCGTATGAAGCGCACTGTCGAACTTCACGCCGTAATCTTCCACAAGCTTCTTGCCTGCCGCATAGTCACCTTCTGACTTGATGCGCTGTACCTCGGCAAGCAACTGCCCGAACAAATCGCGGAGCTTCACATAGTCGTTGATTCGCAGATATGTCTTCCCGTCACGCTTTACGAATTCAATCACATTGTCGGCTTTTCCTTTCTCGTAAGCCCACTCAGTGATAATGTGGCGGTTGCGCATGTGAGCCTCTTCAATGTCCTTGCCCGGCTCAATGCGTGTGAGCTGAGTCATCAGACCGTTCATGACGTACTTGTAAAATTCAGCTTTGTAGGCATCGGCATTTGGTAGAATACCAAGTTCCACAAGTTTCGCATCGGCAAGGTAATAGAGTGCAAATAGGTCGGCGCGTGTCTCTTCGAGGGTCGAACCATGCTCCTTGAGGGCATCGGGATCAACGCCCGGAAGTAGCTTGCCCGAGCCGTGGCCGAGGCACTCATGGAGGTCGGTGTGCAGGTTGTCGGCGAGAGAACCATATTTTTTCATCAGGTCGCGCTCGTAATCGGAATAAACAAACTCCTCATTGAATCCGTTGCCTTGAGCTGCCTTGTCGTAAGCATCTGTAATATTTTCGAGAGTAACCGATTTTGAGCCATGTGCAGCACGAATCCAGTTGGCGTTTGGCAAGTTGATGCCTATTGGTGTTGCAGGATAGCTGTCACCGGCAAGAATAGCAGCAGTGATTACTTTTGCCGATACACCTTTCACTTTTTCCTTCTTGAATCGAGCATCAACCGGAGAGTTGTCCTCAAACCACTGTGCATTTTCACTGATAATCTGTGTGCGTACTGATGATTGCTTGTTCTTGAAGTTGACTATGCTTTCCCAAGCTCCGGTCATGCCGAGGGGGTCGCCATAGCTCTCGATGAATCCATTGATAAAGTCGATGTCACATTTTGTTTCTTCAGCCCAAAGAATGGAATACTCATCGAATGTCTTGAGGCTGCCTGTGGTGTAGTATTCCACAAGCTTGTCGATATAGGCTTTCATTGCCGGACTTTCAGCCACCTCTGAGGCTTTCTTAAGCCAGTTGCAGATATTTTCAATTGCAGATGAGTAAAGTCCTCCTATTTTATACACTTGCTCAGCGATTTTTCCGTTCACCTTCACAAGTCGGGTATTGAGTCCATACGAAACCGGTGTTGGGTCGTTGGGATCTTTCAACTGTGCGTAGAAGTCTTCAACTTCCTGCTGGGTAACACCCTCGTAGAGATTACATGCAGATGTTAGAATGAGGTCGACACCATCGGCTTGATTCACGCGCTTTGCCATCACTGCCGGGTCGAAAATGACTGGAGTAATCTCCTTGATGAAAGCATCAACACTCTGCCCCTTGGCAAGTGGCAAATTTTTCTTGCCTAACTTTTTCACTTGTTCTGTGAAGAATGAGTTGCTGAACTCAGGCACAAATTTGTCCATTGAGTAGTGGTGATGTATGCCATTGGCAAACCACACCTGTTTCAGGTATTTTTCAAGTCCTTTGAAGTCCTTTGAGGAGCGGTCACCTTTATAGCTTGTGTAAATGTTCTCAAGAGTGGTGCGTATTGCAAGGTTGAATTTCCCATTCTGGTCGAATAGTATGTCGCGCCCTTGAAGCGCAGCCTCAGTGAGAAAATAGACCAATTTTTTCTGCTTCAGTGAAAGCTCCTCAAAACCCGGAACTTGATAACGAAGCACTTCAATGTCGGCAAAGCGGTCGACATTATAGTTGAAGCCGTTTTGTGCTGATGCCATAAAATTTGTAGTTGCCATTGCTATTGCAGCGGCAGAAATAACCATTTTGTTCATATTAATCAAATCAAAAATCTAATTCGTGCATGATGTTTATTCCACATAGAGAATAAGCCCCTTCAGATATTCACCCTCAGGGTGGTATATGTTAATTGGATGGTCGGCAGGTTGTGTGAGCTGGTGCAGAATGCGCACCTTGCGGTGCGACAGTGCAGCGGCACTGAATACTGCCAGACGGAACTGTTCTTTCGAAACTGCTTGAGAGCATGAAAATGTGAATAGTATGCCACCCGGTGCAATCTTTTCAAAAGCTCGAGCATTGAGCTTGCGATAACCGATGAGCGCATTCTTGAGTGCGCTTTTATGCTTGGCAAATGCCGGTGGGGCGAGGATTATGAGGTCGTAATCGCTACATTCTGTGTGTTGCAGATACTTGAAGGCATCTTCGGCAAATGACTTATGACGCGGGTCGTTGCCAAAATTCAGCTCCACATTGCTGTCGGTGAGCTGTATAGCCTTTTCTGAGCTGTCGACGGAGTGAACAAGCTCTGCCCCACCTCGCATAGCATAGAATGAGAATCCTCCTGTATAGCAGAACATGTTGAGTACGCGTCGGCCACTTGCAAACTTTTCAAGCAGAGCACGATTTTCTCGTTGGTCTACGAAAAATCCGGTTTTCTGCCCTTTCAACCAGTCTACATGGAATTTCAGACCGTTTTCGGTGGCAATATTGGTGTCATACTCCCCTACTATGTAGCCATTTTCGGCATCAAGTTGCGCCTTGTAGGGAAGTGTGGTTTCCGACTTGTAGTAGACGTTCTTTACTAATCCGTCGGGCAACCGCGTCAGTGCATTGGCTATTGCGTGGCGTGCAAAGTGCATGCCCGGGGAGTGTGCCTGAAGTACTGCCGTTGAGCCATATATATCGACTACCAATCCCGGCAGGAAGTCGCCCTCGCCGTGCACAAGACGGAATGCGTTATTGTCGTGGCGGAGCAGATTGAGGCTTTTGCGTACGGAATAGGCAGCATTGAGGCGGTCGAAGTAGAAATCTTCATTTATTTCGGTGTCACCCCATGCGAGTATTCTCACGGCAATGCTGCCAATGTGGCAGTGCCCATTGCCGATTTGGCGTCCCTCGTGGGAAACAACCCTCACAAGGTCACCCTCATCTATTCCATTGTCGACTGAAGCTATTGCCCCTGAAAACACCCAGGGGTGGAATCGGAGCAGCGATTCTTCTTTGCCTTTTCGCAATATTATCTTTTTATATTCCATCTGTTATTTCTGTAGCTATGGGTTACATTAAGTTAGTGCTACTTAAAGAAATAGCGATAAATGTCGTTGCCGTTGGCATAGAGCAGCAGCGCAAATAGAAATGCCATTCCTGCCATTTGTGCATATTCAAGGAATTTCTCGCTTGGCTGGCGGCGGGTTATAATCTCAACAAGCAAGAACAACACATGCCCTCCGTCAAGTGCCGGAATAGGCAGAATATTCATGAAAGCAAGAATTACCGACAGGAATGCTGTTATCGACCAGAATTGTTCCCAGTTCCACGACTCAGGGAAGATGTTGCCTATTGCCCCGAATCCACCGAGGTTCTTTGCTCCCTCAGAAGTGAACACATATTTCATTTGGCTCACATAGCTCGTCAGCTTTTCCACACCCATTTCAATTCCGCGAGGAATGGAAGCGAATATTGAGTATTCGCGCGTCACGGTGTTATATATGTCGGTGAGCGGTGTGAGCATAATGCCTATTTTGCCGGCATCGTCAACTGCCACTTTCGATTCCATGGCTTTTCCTCCACGAACAAATCCCACTGTGACCTCTTTGCCCATATTCTTGTCGAGCTGAGCCTTGAAGAGGTCGAATGATGTTGTCGTTACACCGTTGATGCTCACAATTGAGTCGCTTTTCATCATTCCGGCTTTAGCTGCCCCCATGCCGGGCTGCAAGTCAGAAATCACCACGGGCAGACGGTATGCCATAAACAGATTGCCCTCTTCTGCTTCTTTATTTGCCTTGAATATGAAGCCGTCGGGGATGTTGATATTTACCGTGTCGCGCTTGTTGCGGAGCACCGTTACCACTTTTGCATCAACTATCTTCAGCAATTCGTTGCCGCTGAAGTAAGTAAGTTCCTTGCCATCGGCAGCAAGAGGAATGTCACCATCGACAAATCCGACACTGTGAGCCGTCTCGCTGTGGCGCCAGCATTCAGTCGCCGTGCGGCAGGGGCTGGCGTGCTGGCGCCGGGCGACGAGGAGCCCGGGGTGTAGGTTCTAGGC